>CALGNN010000090.1 GCA_937961455.1 uncultured Saprospiraceae bacterium | reverse complement strand
GTTATTTCCTTTTGATAGAGCCAGGATAAAACTTCTTCCTGTTCTGCTTTTCTTCCTATTAAACTTTCCTTTAAATCTATCTCCAGTTTGACATCATTCACGGCTAACTGAAATGGATCTAGTTGATTTTTATCATTCCAGTGTGATTGACAGATGAAGAAGTCAGCAATGAGACTATCTATCGACTGGTATCTTTCCGAAGGATTTTTTGCAATCATCTTTATGATGATTTCAGAAAGTATCGTAGGAATGGTATCCGTAATTTGATGTGGCGGATCAGGTATTACCGTAAGGTGATAATGAATCAACTTAGACAATACAGCCTCTGGAAAGGCATGCTTGCCAGTCAGCAATAAATAGAAGACCAAGCCTAAAGCATAAATATCTGTTCGATGATCCACCCCAATAGAGAGCCTTCCTGTTTGCTCAGGAGGAATGTAAGCAGGATTAAAGTCTCCTATTTTAAGTTGGGAACCTTTAAGGGTTTTGTACAGTGGAGCCGCTTTCGAAAATTCTCCTAGAAATATTTTCTTATCATTATTATTAAACCAAATATTATCTGGACTGATCGACAAATGCGCCCACGACTCTTTGTGGATATAATTAACCGTCTCAAGTAACTGCAGACTCATTTGAAAAAATATCCTTAAATCAAAAGCCTGACCCGTTATTTGAGATAATGGAACCGCATCAATATACTCAAGGGCTAATGCAGATTGATCATCGTGCTTAACCTTGTGCAATACTTTATGAATCCCTGGATGGTCAAGTTGTTGGTGAATCTCAATTTCCTTTTCGAATGAAGACTCAAAGGTTTTATCCTCGGATGATTCTTTGTCAAATTTTACGATAAGCTTTCGACCATTAACAAGGTCTTCCGCAAGCTTGTAATGCCTGTTTAAATTACTAGAAATATGATCGACTATATTGAGCTTATCTGCCAATGATGCAATTTAATTAAGATGATGATGTAGCACGCCACCTCTTGGTCACCATGTTAATATAAATGATATCTAGTATAAAACAAATAACACCCATGACTCCAGCGAAATACGCGTCAGGTGTGGCGAGTATTAAATAGATCATAAAAAAAACGCTTGAAGCTAGAAACTTAGACCAGGCGATATATGGTGAAAATCTATAATCGGGTTTTGCTATAAATAAGTTGATGCATAGGACTGACATTACGACGTTGAGGATCATCCCAGAATTAAACATCATCGGAAGATCATAACCGGCTTGATAATAGGTATAGGTCATGGCGCCAATGGCCAAAAAAGTAAAGACTACAATCCAATGGTGATATTTTACCAATTGAGGACTTCGCCATTGTTTAGCTCCATATTTAAAAATACCATAGAGCATGATGATATCTAATATGGCCCCTAATCTCCAGCCCCACATTAAAATATTCCCTCCAAATGGTAGTGGAGGATAGATAACGAAGCCACCTAAAATTTCCCAGACAACGTTTCCTGTAACAACGATGACCGGAAACTCTACAAATTTATCTTTGAACATGCGCCTGATGATCATAACATAGGTAGCCAGCCAAGCGACTGCCCCTAAATAGTAAAATATCATGGCCCATAATGAATAGGTATCCGAATGAAAGAGTTCATTAAACATATCGATGGTATTTATTGATTATTGAGTTTTATATTTTTTCTGTCTTTGTAAACGAGATAGACGTAATACATATCCAAGAGTATTACATAAGCTGCCATCACCCATAAAATGCCAATGTCGTAATAGCGTAAAACAAATACGCTCATGATGGTATCCCCTACTGCTCTTGTCCAGGCTGCCGTCCATGAAAATGTATATTCTTTTGATCTCCTTAAATACAATCCAATGTATAGCGTGGATATTCCCACAGACAACATGTACGCTGAAGTGGCACCGATTTTTGTATCATAACCGCCATCGGCAAATTGATGAAAAAAGAAGCAGAAGAATAAGGTGATAAAAGCGAAAATGTATTTATAATTTTTTCTTAGCCAAGTGCCATCCACCTGCTTATGGCCGTACTTATATAAGAGGTAAAAAATGACGACATCAAGAAAAAACCAGATGCGATAACCCCATAAAAAAACGACGCCCATATTGGTAAAGAAGAAGAAGCTCCAAATAAATTCCCAGGCGATATTCCCCGCACCCACAAACATGGGCATCTCAATAAATTTATGTTTGAAGGCGGTTCTGATTACTGCGATATAACACACCACCCAAAATAAGGTACCAGTGATAACGAGCGATACATCGAGCAAACTGTAGTCACATAAATTGATGTACTTGATTAAGGCTGGATAGGCTTCACAATAATTTGTTTCCATAGCAAAGGTCTTTTATAAGGGGTATGAATTGGACTTACTTTTTCAGCTTACTCGTCCAAACGCCTCTCAAGGAATCGGGAATCGTAAATTGAATTTTCTTATGATTATTTAAATGATTGAGCATCTCAGACATGATGTGATTTTTAGTAACTGCAAAATGCTTATTGGCAAACCACTTATGAAGCCGCTTTTGAAGTTTGGTAAAAAAGACCAAGAGTTTAATCAGCCATTCAAGAATCACATACAGAAACTTTGGCTTGAGATGAAAATTAAAAGCACTGTGCACATTTTTATTCAGAAAGTATTTGATTAAAAAGATGGGTACATAATTATCAAATGCTCTTCCCGGGATTTTTTCATTCACATATTCGATGAGGGAGTGGATTAAACTGTCGCAACTCTCACTGGTTCTATTTGGATCACTTTGATCATTGATAATCGCATGACCAAGAGCCAGCCCATTTTCATATTCGGCGGGATTCATCTCAGGGACGACTCCCATAAAATGACCAGCCACATGCCAGCAGTGATAGTAAGCATCCACTTCTTCTTTCGAAAGATCGAAGCCCATATTTTCAAGGCCTTGAATGATGAGTGCGGCAAAAGATTGCAAGGTCCCCGCCATATCCATTTGATTAATGGGTTCGCCTAAATCTTCAGAATCCCACCTGCCAGTATCTATGATTAGATGACGGACTGCAGCATGCATCAATCGCACTTTCAAGCAGGCGATGATGCCTGAGCCGTTCGCATGAAAAGATTCAGGGGCCATAACGTCTACTACAAACTGTGCCGTCTCCATCAAGCGTCGATTCAGTCTATTGGTATTGGAAGGAGGCTGTCCCGTTTTGCTTAGGTGTGGACGATCTTCTACCAATCTACCAGTGAAGGTTAGGACCTTTGCGCCTCTCCAGCAGGAGTAGGCAGCAGGGAGTGATAAGAAAAAAAGCAACATACTTATTTCCAATCCATACTCTGCATAGAATGATTGTCCTTTGTGCAATTTTTCATGATCTGCCCATTCAGGCATTTTGCTTTGCTCTTTGAAATAGGATTTAATTTCTGGAGGCAGAGGGACTTCTTCAATACTTCTGTTGCGCGTTATTTGCTCAAACAGTTTATTGATGGCATTAACATCTTCATGAATGATTTTGCTGATGATTTGATCCGCAAGGGGATCTTTAAGAGACCTAAACGATCTTAGGTGCTCACTTGAAAGATCAAGTTGACTAGGCATGATTGGAGTTTTTCGCTTTCACAATAGTAAAGTCGTAGTTCAAGCTCAAAGCAAAATAATCATTTTATGATAGAAAGTGGTTTTGTGGCTCAGCTAATCTTGGATAATGGGGATAAAAGGTGATTGGCATAGGGTATAGGGTGTTGGGTTTAGGGTATAGGGTGTTGGGTTTAGGGTATAGGGTTTTGGGTTTTGGGTTTAATAGCACAAACATAAATCGACCTTACTCAAATACAATAGCCTGTAAAAAGTGATTTGATTTGTTAGTAGTTATTCATTCCAACCACCGCGCTAGCGTGCTAGCGCCACCCTTCTAA
>CALGNN010000089.1 GCA_937961455.1 uncultured Saprospiraceae bacterium | reverse complement strand
TATCTTTACGATGCTCTTACAAAGCACAATGTTTATTTTTTAAGTACTCTGTTTAATCACAACTACCAATTGAAAACATGAAAAAAGCATTTTTTTTCAACTCGTCCCCATATCGAGAAACCAAATTGACAGCCCGCGAATTAGATGTATTATATTTAATTTCAGAGGAATTTAATAACAATGAGATTGCCCAAAAACTCTATATCAGTGTTAACACGGTTAATACACATAGAAAAAGCATTCTCACAAAGCTTAATGCTCGTAATTCCGCAGGAATTATTCGCAGATCCTTTGAATACGGCATATTGCCACAAGTTCAAACGAGTATAGCTGTGTAAATAAAAATGATTAGAATGCTATTCTGATCATAACATATGTAGGGCTGTAAGATGAATAAATTGTAAATTTGTTCATTGATCTTTAATTAAAACTAGATAACCAAATGCAGAAATCAGCCCTTACATATGAGTTTTTCCGTAAGGCTAGTTCTGTACTTCTATTTAGTATCTTTCTTTTACCTTTTGTATCTGCAGAGAAAGTTGACATTGATTTCGAAAGAATCGTCATCGACTTGCTCAAGGAAAAGACCCATTCATTTGATGATATTCATGAAAAGCTAGGACCATTTTCTAGAGATTCTGTGCAGATGAGAGCCTTAGTATCTTCTTCACAAAGGCACAATTTTCTTCTTGGTCAGTCTTATGCTTTAGCCCATTTGGGAAATATTTATCTATCATATTCTTCTCACGATAAGAGCAGGGCCTTACATAATCAGGCACTCAAAATTGCCACCGATATTGAAAACCTTCACTTGCAAATGATTTGTTTGAATATGCTGGGCGTAGCCGATAGAAGAACGGATCAAATCAGATCTTCCATTGATCTCCATCAAGAAGCTCGAGCTGTAGGATTGAAGATTGAAAATCCATCTAGAGCCGTCATGCTTGGCATCGCTACCAGCGAGAATAGTATTGGTAATGCCTATACCATTCTCCAGCAGCATGAACAAAGTATGAAATATTACAATCGTGCTTTAGCAATGGAAATTGAAAACGACAACTTACTAGGTCAAGCCATCAACTATCAAAATATTGGACAGGCTCATGAAGAATTGGGAAGACTAGATTCTGCCTATTATTATTATCAAAAATCTCTGGCTGCCAATGAAGCAAATAACAGTGAGTATGGAATCATAATATGCTACAATAGCATGGCCCAAATTCACAATCTAAAAGGAGAGTATGCCAAGGCTATTGAGCTTTTAGAACCCTGTGTAGAGAGAATCAAAAAAATCAACGATCCCTTCCATGAAATTTTTGTGCTATCAGATTTGGGTCAGGCTTATTTAGGTCAAAATAATCTTACGAAAGCTGAAAAACTGATCACTGAGGCCTACGATATATCAAGAGAAAAGAACATTGAATATTCATTAGCTAATACATATACCCTTCTCTCCGAATTAGAAGCAAAAAAAGGAAACTACAAAAAGGCACTTGATTTCAATATAAAATCTAGAAAGCAAAATGATAAAATCGTCAACGAACAAAATAGTAGATACATTAATGATTTAAATTATAAATACGATAATGAGCATCTGGCAACGGAGAATGAAATTATCAAATTGCGTTTGAAGCAAAATAGAATCTTTCTTTGGATTTCTGCTTTAGCCGCGATCATCATGGCCATCGCAACTTTCTTTTATTTTAAAATGCGGCAGAAGCAAAAAGACGCCATGATCAATTCATTGAAGAGAGAATCACAGATCAAAACTTTAGAGTCCTTGATTGAGGGTGAAGAAAAAGAGCGCAATAGAATTGCAAAAGATTTACATGATGGGCTCAATGGACAATTATCTGCCATTAAATATAAATTGAGTTCTATTGCTGATGAGCAGGATAAAGATTTGGAAGAGGTAATTGATATGATCGATGATTCTTGTGAACAGGTTCGGACCATATCTCACAATTTGATTCCGCCCTCTCTAGAAAATTTTGACCTCATCGATGCCACAGAGGATTTTTGCAGCTACATGGATGAGGCGCACAGTCCGGAGATTCTTTTCCAGCATATGGGTGATTCAATCAAGATTGATAAACAAATCGAAGTAAACATTTATAGAATCATCCAAGAGTTGGTAACCAATAGTATCAAGCATGCCAATGCCTCAGAAATAACGGTGCAATTAAGTAAGCGTGGAGAGTTGCTCCAGGTAACCGTCGAAGATGATGGAAAAGGTTTTGATCTTAAGAAGATAGCAAGCAATGGAATTGGGCTTAAGAATATACAATCAAGAGTGGACTACTTAGAGGCACATTTGGATTTTAATTCGAATGTCCAAGGAACATCGTATATTATTGAAATAGATACAAGAATCAAGCATGCCAGTTAAAATCGCTATAACAGATGATCATCTTATGGTCTTGAAAGGGATTCAAGCCATGCTTTCTGCAGATAAAGAAGTAGAGGTAGTGGGCTTATATGAAAATGCACAAAGCACCCTAGATCAAATTGAAGAGAGTAAGCCTGATGTACTCTTATTGGATATCAATCTTCCAGATATTAATGGCATAGACTTATGTAAGCAACTACTGAAATTGTACCCAGATCTCAAAATATTAGCGCTTACCAATTTTGAAGAAACTTCCTTTGTCAGAAGAATACTCAATAATGGAGCACACGGATATTTATTAAAGAATACAAGCAAACCAGAACTGCTTGAAGCCTTGAAGGCAGTCTTATCGGGTGAGCAATATTTGCAAAAAGATATTCAACGAAAGCTTCTCAATAGGAGTATTGGCATTACAAAGTCTAGAGATTTACTTCAGCCAAAGCTTACCCGACGCGAAAAAGAGGTCTTGAATG
>CALGNN010000088.1 GCA_937961455.1 uncultured Saprospiraceae bacterium | reverse complement strand
GTATGGAAGCACTCATTGTACGTGTATTACTGCCATTCTTGTTTGTTATTTCATCTACCTGTTTTCCTTTATCAAGTATGCTCTCATTTTGATTTATAAAATGATCTGTTTGAATCTCTTCTGAATGTTGTTTGATTTCAGTTTGTTTAATTGTCGTCTCCTTTTCGAATTTTTCACTTACTTGCATAGCACTACTACTGTCTGAAAATTTCAGGTAAGCCAAAAGCGACAAAAACATGAATGGCAAACCAATCCAGCAAAGCCAAAAGATGGCACGTCGCTTCTTCTTTTGTGGAATCTTAGATTCAATTGCATCCCATATTTTCAAATCATTCACCTCAGGCTCGAAGTCCTGAAATTTCTGATGCATGGATTTTTCAAAATTTTGTAATTCCATTATGAGCTAATTTTAATTTGCTTGCTGTATTTTTTTTGCAATATTTTCCTTGCTCTTGACAAGTGGGCTCTGGATGTCGATGGAGAAATTTCTAGAATCTCTGAAATTTCTTGATGGTTGAATCCATCTATAACCGCCATTTTGAACACTTCTCTGGCACCGTTCGGTATGATTTCTAATTCATTCAGTATTTCTGTGCAAGTCATTTGATCCATGATTTGCTTTTCCATGTTTGCAGTGGTTTTAATAAATTCATCATTCAGCTCTTCCACATACTTTCGTTTCTTTATGGCTTTCCACGCTCTTCTGATCACGATCGTTTTTAACCAGCCTTCAAATTTTCCTTGATCCTCATATCGTTCTAGGCTGTTAAAAATATCTATCCATGAATCTTGCAAAACTTCTTCTGCGTTGTGTCTGTGATTCATATAGTTTAGGCTTACTTTAAAAAGCATGGCATTGTACTTCCCAAAGAGTTCCTGCTGGGCCTTTCGATCACCACGGATACATCTTTTGATAATATTGTTTTGTTTATTGAACAATTTCAATGCTATTTGCTATGCTGACTTACTGAATTCTTAATGCGATAAAATTGCCCGTCCCATCAGAATTGGCATAGGACCCAATGATATTTTCTCCGACATCTCCAAAGCTTGAAATTTCAATATTGGTCTCCCCTAATTCTGTTGGCATATCTGCACCTTCTTTTAAGAAATTACCTGTGAAGCTACCCACACCAAAACCATTGATTCCTAGAAGACCAATGTCTGAAAGAATAAGCGTTTCAGCTGCAGTTACACGAGCATCACAAGTGCTACTTGACAAAGTAGTGACCGTATCAAAATAAGTGAATATCGGATCAAGCACCACTACATTTCCACATGCTTGAAAATTAACATTGTAAAAGTCTTGACCATCAACTAAGATGATTGTCTCTGAATTTTGTTGATTGTTATCGAAATCTGCTCCCACCAGCTCAAGTTCGTTAGAAGAAGATTCACATTTTACATATGATATTCGGTAGCTTCCATCGCTTTCTACAAAGACAATAGAATTCAGTTGCTGGCTCTCTATTTTCACATAGCCATTAGAAACAGGATCATTATTACAATCGAATAAGGTTCCTACTATGGTTTTGATGTTCAACAAATCATTGTTCAATTGTATTTCAATACTGTTGGTCGTTTCTGTAAATGGCCCAATCGTTTCTGTGTACAAGGTTTCACCACAAGAGTTAACCAAGCTTAATTCCATATCAAAACCTAAAGGTATGAGTCCACAAAAAACAGCCTGATTATTTAGAAAACTGCTTGCTGTTCCAAATTGTCCTGAGCTTAATTGCAAACTGACATTTGAAACATTAAATGGAGATCCATCTCTATTTAAAAAATTGACACAAAGCGTTCCAGTACTAGATGCAACATCACAATTCCACCAACTAAAATGTGTAACAGTAGCTTCGTAATTTGTTCCAACTTTAGTAGCTGTTCCTTCTAGAATCCATATTCCTTGAACTTCGTCAAAGTGCCAAAGATCAATCTCATCTTCTGCTATATTATCAAGAGAAGTCGGGATAGGAAAAGTTACAGTTGCTTCACTATCTTCTGCAATTTGTAGTCTTTCGCCAGCTGGTGTAAACATATCAACAGCTAACATTCCAAAGGTAGATAAGCTATATATTGGATCATCAAATGGTGTATCATCTTCTGCTTTCGAGCCTGTCAAATCTCCTGGCATTGTTTCAAAACTTTCTGCATCCGAAGGATCTAACCATGCGGCAAATAATGAGACCTCACCAACATAAGCTTGGCCATCTAATGCCAAACCAGATGATGGGATATTAATTTTTGCTCCTTCATTCATTAAAAACTCAACGCCATTCATAGAAGAGAATGAAGTAGTTTCTTTATAGGGTGTTAAGACTATTTGCGAGCGATAGTCAGCAGCTTCACTTGCAAAAATATTCTTACCACTATGGAAATATCCATTTTTTTCAACTGAGACATATGAACCAAGGTTGGCTAATTGAACATCTGAAAAACGGAAAATTCCATTTTCATCAGTTGTACTTACCTCAACACCCAATCTTACGGTAGCGTCTGGTACTGGCAGACCTTCATTATCAATCACGAGTCCATTTACATCTCCTGTAATGAATATTTGATCAATTTTTTCTGTGGTTTTCATGTCGATGACCGCATCTTTTCTACATGATGAAAAACAAAGGATCACAAGACAAACAAAGGATAGTGTATAAATTCTCATTTTAATGATTTAAGATTCAATTAGGATGTGTAATGTTTTGTAACACATGTACAACTCTATAATGCACTCCATTAAAAGAAACGCTTAAGCGAGATCACGAATTTTTAAAAATAAATTTAATGTATTGAAAGTAAGAACTACCTTGAAAAAGGCTTTTGTTGAGAGATCGGTCTTGAGTCTTAACAGGTATTATTTGAAAATGATGATGGGTGTTTGTAAGTACAAACAATTTCAAACAGGGTGACGAAAGTCTTTTGTAGAAACTTTATTTGTATTACAATCTGTACTCCATACCTAGCCTCCATCTGTAATATAGCATCTTCTGTGTGATGCTGTAAGAATCAAGATCCATTGAATTGAATGGCTTCTTAATAGAAGGTCCCATATAGAGCGATGCAGTTTGATTCAATCTATATTTAATAAATGCAGAACCAGTCGCACTTAAGCCTAATGACTCTTTATAAAAATTGTTAGTTGCAACTACATCTAAAGATTCATTTAGTAAACTACCATCCAGACCAAACCATGCATTCATGCTTAGACCAGCCTCAACTGCATATTGCCATCTTCCTTTTGTTGCTGTGTATCCAATCAACAAGGGCACATCAATAGTCCTATATTGATTGTACAATAAGCTTGTATTGTTTGTAGTAAGTGTTGCTGAACCTTGACCATAAATAACGGTGCTATTTCCTTGTGCATCAACTTCTACTGACGTTGGCACATTATCAATGTCAATTTTCTCTACCTCTGTGGTAGAATTAGAATATTCTTCAACCCATTGAGCAGCTTCTACTCCAAATTTGACATATATTCCGTTGTTATATTGGTAACTAAAACCAGCATTAACTAAGATTTCTTCTTTGAGTTTTTCTGTTCTTAATCTTTCGGCTAAGTAATTTGCTTGGTCACCACTCTTGGCTTCTAAAGATTTTTGTGTCAGTCCGTAGGCTACATCCATATTGAAAATCCATGGTTTTCTTTGAATCACTTTTGTCAAGTTAAAATTCGCTGTAGGATAAGCATTGTTTTGAATCACATTTGATTTGATAAAATTAAAACCACCAACATTATTTGACAAAGATGCACTAGTATAAGAGGGTGATCTTTTCGTTTCTGTAAATCCTTCAGACGAAACTGATTTAGGAAGATCAGCAACTGAGGTACTTAAATCCTTACTATGCGTTCTTTGATTTAAAAGTCTTGTGTTTGGATTATTGGCAAAAACAATTTGGCCTAAAAGATTCTGGCTGTATGAATCACCACCAGAAGCGTTATTTCTTAATAATTCTTGGGTTGAGTAAAATTTATCTTGCCCTATTAAATGAGCAATTGAAGTGGATGTTTTGTTT
>CALGNN010000087.1 GCA_937961455.1 uncultured Saprospiraceae bacterium | reverse complement strand
CTTCAGATTCAAAATACTCAAGTCCTTCGTTGAGGGCTTTGATGTATTTCTGATTGTTACTTACATTCCATTGTCGACTGCTCCCATTAAAAGAATGTGCCCCAGGACCGAATCCTATAAAGTTTTTTTCTTTCCAATAATTTGTATTATGTATGGCTAACATACCATTGCGAGCAAAGTTCGAAATCTCATAGTGTTCGAATTTATTTTGCTTTGCAAATTCCATTAAATATGAAAATTGGTCCGCACATAAATCTTGGTCAGGCGCCGCTGCTTTTCCTTGTTTAACTAAATGGTGATAAGCTGTCTTTTCTTCTAAGGTTAAATTATATGCAGAAAGATGATCCACATCTAATTCAAGAAATTGATCTAAGTTTTCTTTCCAAGATGGTAAACTAGAACCCGGCACACCATAAATGAGGTCAACTGAGATCTTATGCAAGCCATGTTTTTTTGCAAGTTGAACGCATGCTTTTGCTTGTTTTGCATTATGTGCACGATTCATAAATTGTAATTCTGAGTCATGAAAAGATTGAATGCCAATGCTCAATCGATTGACACCCATTTTTACATAGCGTTCCAAAAGCTCATCTGTCACGTCATCAGGATTTACCTCAATGGTCCACTCCGCAATAAATGAAACGACGTAGTTTTCCTGAATCTTTCTATAAATTTCATGGATTTCTTTTCCTGAAAATAGGGAAGGAGTGCCTCCTCCAAAGTAAATGCTATTGATAAAATTTTCAGGTAAATAATTTTTTCGCTGCACTATTTCTTCCAATAATGCAGTTATGAGTGCATCTTTGGATTGCAATTGCGTACTGAAATGAAAATTACAATAATGACATGCCTGTCGACAATATGGAATATGAACATATATCCCGGCTGCAGAGTTATGGTGGTAGTTTTCGATAATATTGATTTATTTCTACATGATCATTAGTAAGCTAAAAATATTTGTCTTGTTCATTACAGGATTCATTTGCTTAAGTGAAAATCAAATCATAGCGCAAGAAACAAGTGCTTATTTTCTATTGGTAGATGCCGAGGACAAAAAAAAGAATTTTTTCGCAAAATATGGTCTTCAAGAGAAAATTAAAGCTGATAGTTTATCAAATATATTCTTACTCAAAAAACTACTTAAAAATCTTAGAGCTGATTCCTATCTAGAATCACAACTTCAAAATATTAGTATTGAAGGAGACAAGATGAAAGCACGTATCGAAGTGGGGCCTTCATACAATTGGCTGCATCTGCGTACTGACAGTCTAGATCCTGCTTTTCTTGAAGGTTTAATTATTCGCCCACAAACTTTATCAAAGCAAGCTTTTCGCTACCCAGAAGTGGCAAGCATGATGGACAAAATGATCAGCAATGCTGAAAATAAAGGCTATCCATTTGCCAGCGTAAAATTAGACAGCGTTAGTATTGAAGAACAAACCATTGCTGCAGCGCTCCAATTTAATAAAGGACCTCAATTCAGATTAGGAAATATAGTATTGGAAGGAGATGCCAAAATTTCAAAAGATTACCTGATTCGATTTCTAGAGCTGGAAGAAAATGAGCTTTTTAAAAAAGAAAAAATCCTCTTGATTAAAAACAAGTTGAGAGAACTTCCATTCGTACGGATCAATAAAGATCCCGTCATATTTTTTAAATCAGATGAATTCGATATCATTTTAGATTTAAGTAATAGGAATGCTAGCCGTTTTGATTTTCTAATTGGCATTTTGCCTGGAGATGGAATTGTACGATCTGCAACCCTTACTGGTGATATTAAAGCAGATGTTATCAACCAGTTGGGTTTTGGTGAACGCTTCTATGTTTCTTATCAAAGGTTGAGACCCCAAGCACAAACTTTGAATATAGAAGGAGACTATCCTTACATTCTCAATCTTCCTTTTGGTTTAGAAGGCGCATTTAAACTCTTTAGAAATGATTCTACATTTACCGAGATCATCGGTGACTTTGGATTGAAATATTATTTTACAGGGAATGATTATCTCAAAGTATTTTGGAATAATACCTCAGGAAATGTTCATACGATTAATGCTCAAAGAATCATAAGTCAGAAGGCGCTGAGTGGAAACTTAGATACCAGATACAATCAATTTGGTGTCGTATATAAAAAACAACAATTAGACTATAGATTCAACCCAAGAAAAGGATGGCAATCTAGTTTGCTAATTAGTGCAGGAACTAAAAATGTAAAACAAAATAATCTCGTACTTCAACTTTCTGAACAGGACCCTAGTTTTGATTACAGTAGTTTGTATGATAGCCTGAATTTAGATCCTTTGCAATTAAGAACAGAGATAGAGATTAAAAAATATTTTCCACTATTTAATCGGAGCACTTTTCTTATTGGAGCGAAAGGAGCAAAATTGTATAGTCGTACACAAATTTTTGATAATGAATTATTCCGAATCGGAGGCAATCGATTCTTAAGAGGATTTGATGAAGAATCGATTAATGCAAGCACCTACGGAATATTGACAGGAGAGTTTCGATTGCTCATTGGTCAAAATTCTTACATCGCCGTTTTTGGAGACTATGGTTTGGTGCAAAAAACAGTCGATGGAAATGTACGAACGGATTGGCCCTTAGGAATCGGTGCAGGCTTATCATTTGAAACAGGAGCTGGAATCTTTGCCATCAGTTCTGCCTTTGGTAAATTAAATAGCAACCCCATTGACTTTAGGGCTTCCAAAATTCACCTTGGATATTTGAGTATTTTCTAATGTCTTTATTTTTTTCGAATCACACTAAGACCATCACCAATAGGTAAAATCAATACTTCCAATCGCGGATCATCAGCTACCTTCTTATTAAATGCTTTCAAGGCTTTTGTGCCTTCTTCTTTATTTTCTAATAAGACTTTGCCCCACCATAAGACATTGTCAACAATCAGCCACGCTCCCGCATGCATTTTAGGCAAAATCAATTCTAAGTATAGATCATATTCTTTCTTTCCAGCATCCATATAAATGAGATCATACTTTTTATCAAGAAGTGGAATCTGGTCCTTCGCATCATTAAAATGAACGGTAATCTTTTGTTCCAAGCCTGCTTTTTGAATGTATTTATGAATGATGTTTTTCAGTTCATAATTAACTTCGATGGTGTCAATCTTGCCATCATCATCTAAAGCTTCTCCCATAGCTATTGCACTGTAACCAGTAAAAGTGCCAATTTCTAAAATGTGTTTTGCTCCACTCATTTTTACCAAAAAAGGTAAGAGCCTGATGGTAAGTGGGAGCGAGATCATCTGAGGGCTCAATTGGGTTAAAAAAGTTTCCCTCTCTAGCTCATGCAAGGTGCTTGATACTTTCTTGCTATGCTGGACGCAGTAATTTAAAATGTCTTTATTAACGATATTCATTTTTTGAAAAATCTTTTTGCTAAAAAGGGATAGATAAATAAAATGAGTAAGATCAAAGCAGATCCTATATAAAAGGAAGGATGCAATCCTTTATCTTCTCTAAGGATTAGTACAGCTAAAATGATACCATAGACAGGCTCTAGATTCATACTTAAATTTGAAACAAAGGCACTGATGTGTTGGAGCGCTTTAAGATTTAAAACATAGGCTACTGTGGTACATAGTATCGCAAGAATTAGCAAATAAATCCAATCACTTGCATTCGGCATAATACCCGATTCCCAAAAGTCTTTAGGCATAAAAATGAAAATGACAGATATAAATAGAAAAGCAGTCCCTAGCTCAAGAAAGGTGATCGTCATTGGCTCAGCATCTCCAATCAGTTTTTTATTATAAGAAGAAAATATGGCTGCTAATGCTGCGGCTAATATGCCGATCCAAAATCCGAGCCGCATATCCAATTGCAAATCTTTTAAAATCAAAAGCATCCCGGGAATAATCAAAATGCCTAGTAGAATTTCAAACCATTGAATTTTGTATCTATTGATGATGGGTTCAAATAAAGAGGTAAAAAGCGCAGTACTTGCCATCGTAATGAGGGCAACACTTGCATTGGCTAATTTTATAGACCCAAAAAAACATATCCAATGTAAACCCACTAAAACACCGATCATCATGAATGATAATATTTGTCTTCTTTTGAGTAATCGAATCTGTTTTCCAAAGCCAATGAGAAAGAATAAGCTAACGCTCGCTATTAAAACCCTCCACCATACCAACTTTACTGCATTCAAACTTATTAGACTTCCAAGAATGGCAGTGAAGCCATAAAGAAGCACAGCGATATGCATTTGAAAATAGGCCTTGTGCTTATCAGATAGACGATTTAACAATCTTTATTTCACTTTATGTATACAATTAGCATTACAATTTGTAAGTTAGTTTTATTATTGCACCGAATTAAAAATTTAAAAATAAATGCTTTTAAAAGTTGGCGATAAAGCCCCAAGTTTCACCCTCAAGGCTTCAGATAAATCAGATGTTTCATTATCAGATTATCAAGGTAAAAATCTATTGGTTTTATTTTTTCCATTAGCCTTTACAGGTGTGTGTACCACAGAACTATGTACCATCAGAGATGAGAAGGCAGAATATGAAGCATTGAATACAAACATAGTTGCAATTTCAATCGATTCCTTGTTCACTTTAGATAAGTTTAAATCAGAAGAAGGCTATAATTTTCCGCTTTTATCAGATTTTAACAAAGATGTTTGCAGAGCTTACGGAACCTTATACGAAGAATTCGTATTAGGGATGAAGGAAGTATCTAAAAGATCTGCATTCGTGGTGGATAAAGCTGGAAATATTAGGTACGCAGAAATTTTAGAAAATGCAGGGGAATTGCCAAATTTTGAGGAAATTAAAAAAACTCTTGCTAAATTAGATTAGCAAAATTAAATCCAAATAAAGAAACATGTCAGATCATTTATTCTCGACCTCTTTTGAAGAACTAGAAGAGGTTTTGGTTGCAGAAAAAACCACTAATGAAGAAGAATCTCAATTGATTGTATATAATGATGATTTCAATACATTTGATTGGGTTATTCAATGTTTTGTTGATGTTTGTAGTCATAGTTTTGAACAAGCAGAGCAACTATCTTTATTAATACATTTTAAAGGAAAAGCTATCGTTAAAACGGCTTCTTACGGCGTATTAAAACCGATGAAAGACGCTTTACTTGATAGAGGACTTTCAGCAGTGATTGAATCACTTTCTGAAGCTTAAAAAAATTATTCTTCATTTAGAAAGGTGATGGTTTCCATCACCTTTTTTTTTGCAATTTTGTCAAATGTCAATTTTCTTGCTTCCGGACCATGAGTTGGTTTTTCCACATCCCTTCTTGACGGAAGAGCATGGAGCTCTTGCCGTGAGTGGAAAGATCGACCTGGACATGATTTTGCTAGCTTATCGATTTGGAATCTTTCCTTGGTATAACCCTGGAGAACCTGTCACTTGGTATTACTTGCATCCAAGATTGATTCTTAGACCAGACAAAATAAAAATTCAAAAGAGCATGCGTAGTTTGATCAATGGAGATCGATTTACCATCACGTATGACACCTGCTTTCATGATGTGCTTATTGCATGTAAAGAGATCGAGAGGCATGGTCAAAAAGGTTCGTGGATTCATCAAATAATTGAGTCTTCATTTTTAAAATTGCATGATATGGGCTATGCACATTCTGTTGAATGTTGGGAAGGAGAGGACTTAATAGGTGGGCTTTACGGATTGTCGATTGGTAAAATATTCTTTGGAGAATCCATGTTTGCCAAAAAATCCAATGCCTCAAAGTTTGCCCTGATTAAATTGGCAGAAAAATTAAACTTGCAAGGATATGCTATGATTGATTGCCAGCAAGATACCCCGCACTTGAGATCGCTAGGTGCAGAATTGATTCCAAAGGAGCAATTTATGAAAGAATTAAAATTGAATATCCTTAATCCAGATCTAGGGTTTTTTAAGCCAAATGCTTCTCCAACCAATTCGTGATTTTTTTGAGCACTTCATCTCGATTAGTTTCATTCATCAACTCATGGTACATGCCTTCAAAAGCAAGATATTCTTTGTCTTTACTAGAAGCATGATCGTAGAGATATTTTGCACCTGCTGGATTAACGACCTCATCTGCTGTCCCAGTGATAACCAAGAATGGAAGTGAAATTTTTGAAAGTTGTGATCGAGCCCATTCCATTTGATCTAGAAAAGATTTACCTGTTCTAGCTGGAAGTCCTTTGTGCAAAATGAGCGGATCTTTCTGATACTTAATCACAGTCTCTTGATCAGTAGCTATTTTAGTTGCATCAACTTTTATGGTGCGCAGCGTGGGTAATATCTTTGAAAGTAAGGAAGATAGACTTATTAGGATTTTCGGTACACCCTCATCTGGCATTAACATGGGTGATGAAAATATTACAGCCTTGGGATTAATACTATTATTTATCAATAGGCTAGATAAGATTAGACCGCCCATACTGTGTGCCAGAATGAAGTCTATTTGTACATCCTGATTTTGTAATGAAGTTATCATGGTCATTGTATCAGATATATAATCTTCAAAACCATCTATATAGCCTTGACTTCCTTCTGACTTTCCGTGACCGCGAAGATCAAACCCATAAACATTTAATCCAATCTTATTGAATGCAGCAGCGACATGATGATACCTTTGAATATGCTCACCATATCCATGAATGATCAGACAATTTGCCTTGGCATGATCAACAGTCCATTGTGTATCAAATAGCGCTTTTCTATTCATCTAATGTAGACTTACAATATTCTCTGAGAACTTAGTTAAATTTTTCTTTTAAAAAGGGTGCAGTAGGGGCTTTTTTACTTTTAATCATCTCCTCTGGGGTCCCTTCAAAAATGATGTCTCCACCAAAGGTGCCTCCTCCAATACCTAACTCAATAATCCAGTCAGAAGATTTTATGACATCCAAATTGTGTTCTATTAATATAACAGAATGACCCGTTTCGACAAGTGCATTCAAAGCTAGCAAGAGTTTTGAAATATCATGAAAATGAAGTCCAGTTGTAGGTTCGTCAAAAATGAATAAAATCTTATCTCTAGCAGATTCTTTACCTAAGTAAGAAGCAAGCTTGACTCTTTGGGCTTCTCCTCCAGAGAGTGTGCTGCTAGATTGACCCAATTTAATGTACCCAAGTCCGACATCGTAAAGGGGTTTTATTTTTCTCGTAATTTCTTTTTGACCTTCAAAGAAATGCAAAGCTTCATCAATAGTCATGTCAAGCACATCAGCTATGTTTTTACCATTGTGTAACACTTCCAAAATCTCTTTTTTAAATCTCTTGCCTCTACAATCTTCGCAAAGCAAACGGACATCAGCAAGAAATTGCATTTCTACCACAATTTCACCTTCTCCTTGACAATTATCACATCTACCTCCATCCACATTGAATGAAAAGTGTTTGGCCTTGTATCCTCTTATTTTTGATAGTTGTTTATCTGTGTACAATTTCCTAATAGGATCATACGCTTTCACATAGGTTATCGGATTCGACCTAGAAGACCTGCCGATAGGTCTTTGTGATACATATTCGACGATGTCAATGGCTTTAATATCACCAGCGATACCATCTAAGCTTCCAGGAGGCAAATTAAAAGCTTCGTCCAACTCCTTTTTAAGTGCTTGATACAAGACATCATTAACTAAGGTAGATTTACCGGAACCAGATACACCTGTTACAACCGTCAGCACATTTAATGGGAAGCTAACACTCACATTCTTCAAATTGTGCAATCGTGCTCCATTCACATGAATCTTATTAATGATGGGTCTCCGCTGAACAGGCATGGCTATTTTCATGCTGCCGTTCATGTATTTAGCCGTTAAGGATTGATTTGATTTCTTAATAAGTTGTTTAAAACTTCCATTAAAGACAAGCTCACCACCATCTTTCCCAGCCTCAGGTCCGATGTCGATAATATAATCTGCATTTTGAATCAGCTCTTCTTCATGTTCAACCACTACAACGGTATTATCTAAATCTCTAAGTGCTTTTAAGACTTCAACCAATTTTGCGGTATCTTTTGGATGGAGTCCGATACTGGGCTCGTCCAAAATGTAGAGAGAGTTAGATAAATTAGATCCAAGAGATCTGGTTAAATTAATTCTTTGTGATTCTCCTCCACTAAGGGTGGAAGATATTCGATCTAAGTGTAAATAGGACAGTCCGATGTCACACATTACTTGAAGACGATTGCTGATCTCAAGAATGATTCTCTTAGCAATGGTTTTGTCTCTTGCACTGATTTTTAAATTATTAAAAAACGCCAATAAGTCTTCAATACTCAAATTGATCAAACTGGGTAAAGAGGTGTCTGAAATTTTAACATAAGAGGCTTCTTTTCGAAGTCTGCCCCCTTTGCATTCAGAGCATCTAGTTTTGCCACGATATCTTGCCAACAAAATCCGATTTTGAATTTTGTAGGTTTTTTTCTCTAAGTCATCAAAATATTCCTGAATGCCTTTAAAATATTCATTACCGTCCCACAGTAGTTGATATTCTTCCTCTGTCAGTTCATTGATAGATTTATGAACGGGAAAGTCAAAAAAGTGGGCATTCTGTAGAAGTCGCTCTAACCACATTTTTGATTTTTCTCCTTTCCAACAAACAATGGCTTCATCAAAAACAGATTTGGTCCTGTTGGGAATGACCTTAAACTCATCAACACCCATTATTTTACCAAAACCCTCACACATGGGACAGGCTCCATATGGATTATTATAATTGAATAGTTGAGATGAATTTTCTAAAAATTGAATGCCATCTAATTCGAAGCGATTATTGAAATATTGCTCTTTTTTATTTTCAATGTCTAAATAGCATTCTCCTTCACTTTCAGCAAAAGCTGTCAAAATACTATCAGCAATTCTTTTCTTATTTTCTTCATCCTGCTGATTGACAACAAATCGATCAATTAATATTCGATACTTTTGAAGGGATTTGTGATCTAAAGTGTAGGCTAATTTTTTTTCACCGCTTTCAAGGAGATCTTCAATTCTTGTAATGTTTTTTCCATCGAATATTCTGGTAAATCCTTTTTGTAATAAGAGATTTAATTCGAATGAAAATGTACGTTCCGTATATTTTTTATTTAATGGAATGAAGACTTGTATTTTGGTTCCTTCAGCTTGTTTATGAATAGCATCTACTACATCCTTAATTTCGTGTTTTTTGACTTCTTTGCCAGAAATGGGAGAATAAGTTCTACCAATTTTGGCATATAGCAATCTGAGGAAGTCATAAATCTCAGTCATCGACCCAACGGTAGATCTAGAATTAGAAGAAGTAACTTTTTGCTCTATGGCGATTGCGGGGCACAATCCTTTGATATAATCTACTTCTGGTTTTTTCATCCTATTAAGAAACTGGCGCGCATAGGATGAAAGGCTTTCGACATACCGACGTTGACCTTCTGCATATAAGGTATCTATAATGAGACTAGACTTGCCGGATCCAGAAAGGCCAGTCACTACAACTAATTGATTTTTAGGTATTTCTACATCAATATTGTGGAGGTTATTGGTTTTAGCACCTTTGATTAAAATCTTTTTGCTAAAATCTTCTTTGGTATACTCGATCTCCTTTAATTGCTTTTTAGTCATAACTAGTGAAATAACTAAATTTTGGACATAAAGTGGTGAACATTTGTAATAAATAAAGGATTGATTAGTTAAGGATATGTTAATAAGCTGCATGAGAATGTAAAATGACCTATCTTACGGTCTGAATCACGCGAAAAGCGTTTATTTTATCATTTAAAATTTTGTCTATAAGCATCAGATCTACACTAAAGAATTTATAAAACATTTAAACGTGTATCTATGCAATTAAAGCAATTAAGCGATCGGGAGCTAATAGTTAGTTACCTTGACGGACAGGATGTAGCATTTGAGGAATTGCTCAACCGACACAAAGACAAAATTTACACTTCCATTTATCTATTTGTTAAGAATACCCCACTGGCTGAAGATATTTTTCAGGAGGTATTTATTAAAATTATCGATACTTTAAGAAAGGGTAAATACAACCACGAAGGTAAATTCCTTCAATGGGCTATGCGAATTGCATATAACATGTGTGTGGATCATTTCAGAAGGTCTAAGAGAAGAACTAAAGTATCTCCTACAGAGACCTTTGATATCTTTGATGTATTGGAAGTGACTGATGATAATATGGAAACGACCATGATCAAAGATCAAACCTATAGTAGAATTAGATCTCTAGTTGATCAGCTCCCACCAGAGCAGAGAGAGGTTGTAATTCTAAGGCACTATGCAGATATGAGTTTTAAAGAAATCGCTCAACTTACAAGAGTAAGTATTAATACTGCTTTAGGTAGAATGCGATATGCCTTAATCAATATCCGTAAAATGGTGGAAGAGAAAGAAATGATAACTCAATAAAAGTAAGTTATAATAGAAATGTTATTAGGTCATTCACATGGTGGATGACCTTTTTTTATTTACGATTTTGAGAATTTTGGAGCCTTCTTAAATTCTTGAATATTAAATGCATCTAATTCTAGATCAAGTCGTGCATCCAACCAAACAGAATAGGACTTCTTCAGTTGTATGAAACAATCATCAGGGTTTAATTTAATGGTACTAGAAAGCAAATCATTGCATATCAAAAGATGATCTTTTTCTAAGTATAATGCGATACCATTTATTTGATTAAGATGTAGTAAGGCTTCTGAATAATCGCCTAATACGAGTGCGATCCTTAGTGAAGCATATGCGCTTTCAGTTTCCTCAATGATCTTCGAGATAAGAAGAAGCGCTTCATTTGTTTTTAATAGGTTAGTTATTTTTGCCATTTCTTAGGAGTTACATTTTAAACATAATCCTATTCGAGGGCTATTTGTTCGATTTAATCTGCTTATCTACAAAATTTTCTATAGTACATAGGTATTGAAAATTGATAATCTCCTTTTTCAAGACCTCCCAATGATCTTTTATTTTCCTTGCAGACTTAAGTGGTTGGAGTTTAATGTTATTCTTTTCTTCTTCTAATAATTGAGAAAATTTCGGCGTGCCGTAGTAGCTTGAAAGACCCCTGATTTTTTCAAGTTTTTGAACGATTTGTTCAAAATCCATTGCAGGAATGATGATGAAAATACTCCTGAGTTCAATATCAACTTCAATTTTATATTTTTCAAGTAGACTTGAAATTTGTTGATTATTATAGTTCAGCTCTCTTAGAATACTTAAATCTAGATCTTTCATGTACTTAGTCGCAATAAGACTTAAATATACGCAAATTTGTGCACGTTTATTGGAAATATCCTTTTGTTGCATAACTATGACAGAATTGGAATGTTTTTTGTCTAAAATATCAATAGCTTGATTTTCATTTGAAGATTAGCTAAATTATACAATTGACAATGGCGGCAATAACATTTAAATAAATTACTCAATCATGAGCAAAGAAGAAGATAATCATAAGTTAGAGGCGGTCAAAGAATTGATTTTTGGTCAAAACATGAAGGAATATGACTCAAAGTTTGCCAAACTTGAGTCACTTATTACCAAGAGACATGAAGATCAAAAAAAGTCGCTTTCTGATTCCTACCAAAAACTTAAAGATCTTATTCAGCAACAAAATAAAGAACTTATTAGCAGAATTAATAAGTTAGAAAAGTTGCTGGATGCCAAGTCTGTAGAGTTAAATCAAAGCAAGACTGATAAGGCAACACTTGCACAACTTTTGCACGAAATTGCTGACAAGTTGAATGCTTAAGGATGAGCAATCCAAACGCCTTTGAAGAGTTAAAAAAAATACTCTTAGAAGAAGATCAGCGTGAAACCAAAAGAATCAACGAAGATCTTCGTTCAGAACTTCAAGTAAAAATTGATGAGTTAGAAGCACAACTTAATGATCCGGTTAAGTTTTCTTCGAAGATTGAAGCATCAAAAAAACAGATCATAGATATCCTTGGTCCTGTAATGGGATCTATGATTCGAAAATATGTGAGTTCTGAAATCGAAAAGCTAAATGATTCAATTGATAAAAGAAAGGAAAAGTTTTTTGGCTTATTTAAGTGGAGGGATAAGAATATTAAAAATATTCAGCAACCTAAAATCATTGAAATATTATTGATAGAGGAGGAGTCAGGATTGTTACTTGGAAAATTTTCTAAGGACGCCATAAGTGATACAGATATGTTTGCAGGAATGCTGACTGCCATTAGATCATTTATGCAAGAGGCGGTGAAAAGTGATAACCAAGATGTATCACTTATAGAGTATAATGATTTTAGAATTTTTTTACACAATTATGGTAGCTACTATTTTTGTGTAATTTTTGAAGGGCGTAATTCCCCGGGTTTTATTGCCTTTTTACGACAAGAAATTGATACATTTAGTGATAAACATAGAATGCACATATCACCTCAAGATACAAATGATTTTCCCATAGATCAATTGAACGGCTTAATGAACACTTATTTTGAAAGGACATGCGCGAAATTAGCAGAAAAATTGTTTTGATGGGCAGTGTGGGTGTTGGTAAAACTTCACTTGTAGAAAGACTGGTTTATCAAAGATTTTCACCTGAATACCTGAGTAGTATTGGTGTCAGAGTTGATAAAAAATCACTTGAGTTAGATGATTGTAAGGTCAATCTTTTAATTTGGGATATTGCTGGAGAGTTTATGACTCACAAGGTTTATCAAAAATACCTGCGTGGTGCTGCAGCAGTTGTTTGTGTTTTTGATGTGACACGCGAACAAAGTTTCTTAGCTATTAAATCCTTGATATCTGAGATTTCAAATGAGCAAATAAATCCCATAATCTACATCATCGGGAATAAAATTGATCTTGTAAAAAATAAAGCAGAATTTAATTATCTATTTCTTGATGAATCCAATGTGGATATGTTGACAAGTGCTAAAGATGGAGAAAAAGTAGAAGAAGCTTTTCAGTTTCTTTCCAAAATACTAGCAAGCAATAGCCCAAATCTCAGGCGGGTATGAAAAAAAACTATGAGTTTTTAATTAATCAGGATGGTAAGATTTTGAAAACTGATGCACCATTTTTTGATGCCTCAATTAACGAAAATGTAGCCTTTTACTTCCCAATGTTTATTGACTTTAATGTCACATTAGATATCGAAAATTTTGAAATGGATATCTATGAAGCTTCTATTAATGGCGAAAAGTATTTTTTTAAACTGAAAATTCATTCTATCAATAGGAATGCTAAAAATGTATATGATTTTGTATTGGAGGCAGAGGATTTAACAGAAGAATACATCGATAAACAAAAACACCAAACAGCCTACAATAAGATCAGTATTAAGAATGAATATTTGAGAGAAACCAATGTCAAGCTAGACTCTCAGATTGATTACTTGAGAACCTTTGCATTTGTCTTATCACATGACTTTAGAGAACCTTTAGCCGTAATAAAATCATTCCACGATCTGGTAGATAATGCCTTATCCGAAAAGAGATATGATGATATCACAGAGTTGAATCAACTAGCTAAAAAGCAAATTGACCTCCTAGATCAAATGGTCAGCAGTTTACTAAAATTACAACAAGTAACTAGCGAAATTTTAAGCAATAGCGATTCTCAGCTTAATCTGTCTCATCTATTGGATAAGATCGCTAAAGATATTTATGAAAGTGAAAAACTGCAATTACATAATCAAGTAGCTGATGATTTAATTTTAAATATTGATGAGACGCATTTTTATGTTGTTTTTCAAAACATTATTTCCAATGCCATCAAGTATAGAAAGGGTGATTTGGTTGACGTAGAAATAGTTTGTAAGCAAAAAGATCATTTTATTGAAATCGTATGTAAAGACAATGGAGTGGGTATTACAGACGAAGATAAACGCAAAGCTTTTCAATTTGGGCATAAAGGGTCGATGCATAATCAAGACGAGATTGCCAGCTATGGCATTGGCTTATTTACGGTGAAAAATATAATTGAGTTGTATAAAGGTCAAATAGGTATAGAAGGAAATAAGGACGAAGGAACCATCGTAACGATCAGATTGCCTAATAATCTCATTGTTGATCAAATGGCTTCTGAAATTAAAGAAAACCAACAGTTCATGGATGCTAAGTCTTTTCAAAATATACTTTTTGTAGATGACAGTGAAACAACAAATTTTATCAACAAAAGTATTTTTGAAAGCTTGAGTCTACACTGTCAATTCTATTCAGTGAAGAATGGTGCTGAGGCGATGAAATATTTATTAGGAGCCAAACCGTACAATGATCAAAATTTATACCCCATTCCAGATTTGATATTTTTGGATTCCTCTATGCCAGTAATGGATGGTGTAAGTTTTGCTGAGGCATTCTCAAAGATTAGAGATCGATTCAACATCAATATTAAAATTGCGATGTTGAGTTCCATGCCCATGCAAAAGTTGAAGATGGATACTAAAGATTTTGGAATCGATCATTACATTCAAAAGCCATTAAGTAAAGAGAAGCTAAAACAATTTTTGCAATTTAATTAAGGTCTTACTTATTCAGCGGTCTTTTTGGTACAGGATCTTCTCCATGACCACCCCATGGATGGCATCTTCCAATTCTTTTTAATCCCATCCAAGTTCCTCTAATGACGCCCCATTCTTCAATAGCTTGAATCATATAGTGAGAACATGTAGGTTCATATCTACAACTAGGTCCTAGAAGCGGAGAAATCGCTAGTTGATAAAATTTAATAGGAAGGATAAGTATTTTCTTGAGCATCTACAATTCAAACTTCATAGTGTAATCACTACCATCCAGGATCTTATGGATTTTTCCATGTTTGTCCGATTTGAATCTAACAAGATTTTTTTGATCCTCGAAAAGCTCCATAAGTATCGAATTGCTTAGTGATATTTGATCGGTGTGATCAGGTAAATCGATCTCTAAGTAACACCATACAGCAGTAAGATCTTCAGAAAGCTCTTTGCCAATAAATTGCATGGGTAATTTTTCCTCTTTATGGGAGATGACAAAATTTGAAGAGAGATAATCTATCATTTCCTGTGTAGCCTCTTGCGTTTCCTTTTCTGTGCAGAGATAAAGTTTTTCTAATCCTTCTTGTTTAGTTATACCTTCTTCTAAATCATCAAGAAATAAATACATGGCTATTTCTAAGCTCCTGTTTTCTTCATTATGTTCAATTTCAAATTTGCCAAAATGAAACTCATGCAGCTCTGCTTGGAAACTAAGACTGGAAAAGACTAGGAAAAGAAGACTTTGTATCATATTGTAAAAACGAATAAACTGCTTATAAAGTTTCTATGATCATTTTTATTGCATAAAGTCCAGCTAAGGATGATAAGATGATGTTCCACATCTTAGCACTTAAATGAAGCTTGGATTGCAGCAAATACCCTAAACCTAAGATAATTACCACGACAATAAATTGAGCTAATTCAATTCCAATATTAAAGCCAAATACTGCTGTAAAAATGCTATCTGAACCCAACATATGTTTGATGTCACCAGCGAAAGCCATCCCATGAATAAATCCAAAAAACAATGCCATGATGTATGGAAAATTAAAAACGGAATGTTTGACCTTATTCATTTGCACAACATTAAAAATGGCTGTGATAAGAATTGTAAAAGGAATGGAAAATTCTACAAAGGCTATAGGAAGACTGAACACATCCAATGCGCTACAAAATAGACTGATAGAATGTCCAATCGTGAATGCTGTAATTAGCCATAACACTTTCTTCCAATCCTTAATGGTAAACACAGCTGTCAAAGCCATGATGTAAAGTAAATGATCTAGGGCTTTGATGTTTAAAATATGATCAAAACCCAGCTCAAAAAATGATATAAACGAGGAATTCATAAAATTAAATTAATAAAAAAAGACCTCCTTTCACAAGGAGGTCTTGATGATTATTTTACTAATATTCAATTTCTAGTATCTGTAATATTCAGGCTTATATGGACCTTCTGGAGTAACACCAATATATTTTGCCTGATCTTCAGTCAAAGTTTCCAATTCAACACCAATTTTTGCAAGGTGTAATCGTGCCACCATTTCATCTAAATGTTTTGGAAGCATATAAACTTTGTTTTCGTATTTATCACCATTCTGCCATAATTCTAATTGAGCTATGGTTTGATTTGTGAATGAATTTGACATGACAAATGAAGGGTGGCCTGTAGCACAACCTAAGTTTACCAATCTTCCTTCAGCTAATAGAATGATGTCTTTACCATCGAGAGTATACTTGTCTACTTGAGGTTTAATCTCTACTTTTTTATCTGCATTTTCATTTAACCAAGCTACATCGATTTCATTGTCAAAGTGTCCAATGTTACAAACGATAGCTTTGTCCTTCATATCTCTGAAGTGATCGTCTTTTAATACGTCATAGCAACCTGTTGCAGTAACGATGATATCAGACTCTTTTACTGCATCACTCATTTTCTTTACCTCAAAGCCTTCCATAGCAGCTTGAAGCGCACAAATAGGATCAATCTCAGTAATGATTACTCTGCAACCTGCAGCTCTTAATGACTCTGCAGAGCCTTTACCTACATCACCAAATCCAGCGACTGTAGCAACTTTACCTGCCATCATGATATCTGTAGCTCTTCTGATCGCATCAACACATGATTCTCTACATCCATATTTATTGTCAAATTTGGATTTAGTTACTGAATCATTGATATTGATTGCAGGTAAAGGAAGTGTTCCGTTTTTAACTCTTTCATACAATCTATGTACACCAGTAGTTGTTTCTTCAGATATTCCTCCGATTCCTTCTACCAACTGTGGAAATCTATCTAAGACCATATTGGTCAAGTCACCACCGTCATCAAGAATCATATTCAATGGCTGGTCGCCAGGAAAAGCGTGAAGTGTTTGTTCTATGCACCAATCGAACTCTTCTTCGTTCATTCCCTTCCATGCAAATACAGGAATTCCTGCAGCAGCTATAGCAGCAGCAGCATGATCTTGAGTAGAGAATATATTACAAGAAGACCAACTTACGTCTGCACCAAGCTCAACAAGAGTCTCGATAAGAACAGCAGTTTGAATGGTCATGTGAAGGCACCCAGCGATGCGGGCTCCTTTAAGAGGCTTAGTTGCTCCGTGCATTTCTCTAAGACTCATAAGCCCTGGCATTTCCGCCTCGGCAAGTTCGATTTCAAGCCTGCCCCATTTAGCGAGCTCTATATCTTTTACTTTATAATTTAATTTGGTATCAACCGTCTGCATAAGAATTGTTTAAAAATTTGTGCAAAAATAATAATTAAAGTTTATAAACAATTCTTATGCAAAAAAGATGCTCAATTTTATTAATTTTTTTTTAAGCTACTTTTTGGTATGATTCTTTGATTTTTTGGCGAGCTGCAAAGATTCTACTCTTAACAGTGCCAATGGGAAGATCCAATTTCTGAGAAATCTCATCATAAGCGAATCCTTCGTAAAATAATTCAAATGGAAGCTGAAATTTATCATCTAAATCTTGGATGATTCCAGTTAATACTTCCATCATGAGGTTACTTTCAGCTGGATTCTCTGTTTTTAACTTTAATGAATGTGTAGCTGTAAAAGCTTCATTAATTTCTGTAGGTATATCACGATGATTGATATACTTTTTCAAAAAAGCATTTTTCATAATGGTTCTAACCCATCCTCTGAAATTTGTACCGATTTGAAATTTTTCTCGATGTTTAAATACAAGAAACATCGTGTCTTGATAAAGGTCCTGCGCAGTAACTTGATCTTTGGTCATTCTATACGCAAGGGTGTTAAGAAACGTTTGGTTTTGGGCAACCAAGGTCTGGAAATGATTATTAGTCATTAGTGGTATTATTTGATAAACGGTGTTAAAAAAATGGTGTTAAACTATACTTCGGAATGATTAAAATACTTTCGCAATATTCACCAAATAATACATTTTTTAGAATGGTTGAGTTGAGACATTTACTCAAGTTCAAATAACTTTACTGGTTTGTATTTTTGGTATGGTGTAGTATTACAAACCAATAGTTATCATTATAAAAAGGTGAATGATATTTTGTCAATCCGGAGCTT
Organism: uncultured Saprospiraceae bacterium; assembly: GCA_937961455.1. Lineage (GTDB taxonomy): Bacteria > Bacteroidota > Bacteroidia > Chitinophagales > Saprospiraceae > CALGNN01. The sequence continues at coordinate 73,320 of CALGNN010000087.1, read as the reverse complement.
CAAATGTTTCGATATACTTTTATATCGATGGATGCAAATATAAGACTATTCAAATTACAACTATCACATTTAATCCTACAAATATTTCGACTTGTAGAGCATTCATAGATGATTTATTCGTGTAATTTCATGTATGCCTCTTTTATTAGGCTTCTAGCCGTAAAAATTCTACTTTTAATTGTTCCTACTGGAATTTTAAAAGATGCACTTATTTCATCGTATTTGTATCCCTCGTAATACATCTTGAAGGGACCACTATACTTTGAATCAATACTATTAATAATCTGGTCAATTTCATTTAATTTAATGTTTGACTCAGCTTTATTCGGGGTGGAATGCTGGATCTCGTATTGTGCAATAAAAGATTCATCAATACTTTTTACATCATACTTCTTTTTACTAGTACTGTATTTCTTAATGAATGCATTTCGCATGATGGTGCGGGTCCATCCTCTAAAATTCGTACCAACTAAAAATTGATCCTTATTTCTAAAGGCTAGTAATAAAGTGTCTTGATATAAATCTTTTGCACTTGATTGATCCTTGGTAAACTTTTGCGCTAAGCTGAATAAAAAACTATTGTTCTCGTCCAGCAGCTGGTTAAAGACTTGAACTGTCATCCGTGTTGATTGTGTGTTAAAAAAGCAGCAGCTTTTTGGAAAGAATAGTGCTTTTGTAAATATTTTGGGTAATCCAAAGATGAATAAGAAATACCCTTTATACTAATAATATTACCCTACAAATACACTTCTAAAAATTTGATTTTCAAATGAATTTTGAGCTATTTTTTATATAAATTGTTGAAAACCAATCATGTAATTTTTAATTATAATATGTTAAAATTTTAATTAGCCTTTTCAATCAAGGTTTTATTAAAACCTTTTCATACACACTCTTATATGCTTTAGCAAGCACATCAGCTTGAAATCTATTTAAATTTTGTATTCCAGATTGGATAAGGTTTGCTGCCATAGTTGGTTCTCGAATGGCCATGAGTTGTTTTTTTAGTGATCTAGGACACAAAGGGTCAAAAAACAATGCAGCAGATCCAGCAATTTCTCGGAAACATGGATTGTCTGCTAAGATCAAAGGTTTATGTACACTGTGAGCTTCTAAAATGGGAATGCCAAAGCCTTCCCATTTACTTGGATAAACTATGGCTAAAGCATTTTGGTAATAGTTTAATAAGCGAGACTCTTCAACATAACCAGGAATTCTAATTCTACCAGATTGAAGCAATCCTTTATAAGATGAGAATGTATGAAGAAATTTGTCTTCTTGAATTCCAATAATTACCGCGGGCAGTAAATTTTCACCTTCGTCCTCTGCATAACATTGAAGAACTGTAGCAAGATTTTTTCTTTCTTGTGCAGTAGCTAATACGACAAAATAATCAGATGAATTTTCTTTTAATTCATGTTGCTTTTTGAACGCTTTACTAATAGGCTCATATATAACATGTATTTTACTTTCATCTGCCTTATAATATTTCAATAAATCCAGTTTAGTTGTTTCACTTGGGCATACGATGGCTGTTGCATGACGAATTGCATACTTGGTTTTTCTATGATAAATGCATCGATCAATGGAAGAATAATCTTTAGGATATCTTTTGAATAGCACATCATGAATGGTTACGACCGTCGGAATCTTGAGGCCTATTGGTATTTCATTACTCAATCCATGAAATAGATCTAATCCATCTTTATGAATTTGATTTCGGATAAAATAGGCTCTTTGTAAAATAGCATTTTTATAAAAATGACTTGGAATACTTGCTTGAGGAGGCTTATTATTATATGGACTATAAAGTTTGATGTTGACATCAGTAAATTCATTCAAAATACGAATGAGGCTCCTGCTGTAATTGCCAAGACCAGATTTATTGTGATAGAATCTTTTAGCATCAAATCCTACAAGCATATAGATACTTTAGTCATTCTGAATTAAAAAAAGAGCGAGTTTATCACTCGCTCTTTCAAACTTTATAACAATATATGGTTTATGCTTCTTGCATTTCAGCTTTTGCTTCTGAAATCAGCTTTTTCTGAACATCTCCTGGAAGTGCAGCATATTCAGAAAATGCTCTAGTGAATTTTGCTCGTCCTTGAGACAAAGCTCTCAAGGTGGAGGAATACTTATACATTTCCATTAAAGGAATTTTTGCTTTAATTTTCTGATAATGCCCTTCAGAATCCATTCCAAGGATCATGGCTCTTCTCGTTTGTAGATCACTCATGATATCTCCCATCACATCATCAGAGCAAAGAATTTCTACTTCATAAATGGGTTCTAATATTTGTGGTGCAGCCTGCTCGAAGGCATTTTTAAATACGATAGATCCTGCTATTTGAAATGCCATATCATTTGAATCAACTGGATGCATTTTTCCATCATAGATACAAACTCTAATATCTCTGCAATGAGAGCCCGTCAATGGACCTTCTATCATCTTATTCATAACCCCTTTTTTAATGGCATTAGAAAATTTGGCATCTATTGATCCACCCACGATGCACCAAAGGAATACTAAATTTCCACCCCAAGGCAAGGGTTCTACTTCTGTTTTTCTAACATTAAGATCAGAAGGATCAGCCATACCCTCATGATAGGGTTCGATTCTCATGTGAACCTCTGCAAATTGGCCTGAACCTCCAGATTGTTTTTTATGACGATATGAATCATTTGCTACTTTAGTAATCGTCTCCCTAAATGGAATTTTAGGCTTTATAAAGTCCATATTTACATTAAACACTTTTTCTATTCTGTATTTAATGATGTCCAAATGAAGTTGTCCTTGACCATGTAATATCGTCTGTTTCAATTCTTTTGATTGTTCTAAGATTAATGTTGGATCCTCTTCATGTGTCAGCTGCAAAGCCTTAATCATTTTTTCAATATCTCCCTTACTAGGTGCTTCTACTGCAACTCTAATTCGGCTCGGTGGAAATGAAATTTGTGAAATTTTCCTATCGACCCCTTTTGGACTTAGGGTATCATTCGTATGGGCATTTTTTAATTTTACCGTTACACCAATATCTCCTGCCTTTAAAGATTGAACGGCCGTTCTATTTTTTCCATTAGCAACAAATATTTGATTTATTCTTTCAGACGATTGATTACTGGCATTTACCAATTCATCACCTTCTTTTATTTCACCTGAATAAACTTTAAAGTAGCTTACTTTACCAACTTGAGGTTCACTGATTGTTTTATAAATAAAAATCGAGGTAGTGTCACTGGCATTAGGAGCCAGAGAATCTCCATTTTCTAAAGAAGCAGCAGGTCGATCAGCGGGAGATGGACAGATGTCGTTAATAAAGCCCATGATTCTGCCACTACCCATATTATTCACAGAAGAACAAATGAAAACTGGGAATATTTGTTGATTAGCCAGTGCGATATTCAAACCTTTGGTAAGTTCGGACTCATTGAGTGAACCTTTATCAAAGAATATTTCCATCAGGGTTTCATCATTTTCTGCAGCAGCTTCTACAAGCGCATTGTGCATTTCTTGCGCTCTAGCCATCTCTGATTCCGGAATTGCTACCTTTTCTGGTTTTCCTCCATCTTCATTGAATACATACATGGTCATCCTTAATGCATCGACTATGGTATTAAATCCAGGTCCTTGATTAAGAGGATATTGGATAGCCAACACATTAGATCCAAATCTATTTTTAGCTTGTTCCAAAGTACTTTCAAAATCTGCCTTGTCGTGATCTACTTGATTGATGACAATTAAGGATGGAGTTTGGTATTTTTCAATGTATTCCCAAACGAGTTCAGAACCTACCTCAACTCCGTTAGCAGCATTTAAAACTAAAACTCCAGTATCAGCTACCTTTAACGAAGAAGCTACTTCACCAACGAAATCATCTAAACCAGGTGTGTCAATGATGTTTATTTTTGAATTTTTCCAATCTGCATGTAACAATGTGCTAAATATGGAATTTCCTTTTTCTTGTTCTATAGAGGTGTAATCAGATGAAGTAGATTTATTTTCTACTGTACCTCTTCTTTTTATTTGATCTGCTTCAAAAAGCATAGTTTCGGCCAGGGTAGTTTTCCCTGACCCAGAATGTCCCAAGAGCACAACATTTCTGATATCTTTTGATTCTTTTGACATGTATTGATATTTTAAGCTAGTAATGAAAGTAGATTTCCCTCGATTGGGAAGCTCTCTTAAATTAGAGAAATCTAAGCGTTTCACAAAGAAATCAACAGAGCAACAATGCCATTATGTTTAATATGTTTTTTTTTAATGTTTAACTATATGGTATTGTGGCAAATGGATATGTGAAAAAAGTATAAAGTGTTTTTTATGGCAGGTCTTAAAGCGCTAAGATTGCATGATCTTTGCCTGCTAACTTAGATTTCATGAATGCTTCACAGCTTTCTTTAATACTTTGGTCTATTACACGATAGTTTAAGCCTAATTCTTGAGTAACTTTTTTTCCGTTGTATTTTTGTTTTGCAAGACTTTTTTCGAGAGCAATAGATGTCAATAAGGGTCTTTTTCGCAGAATGAAGCTTCTTAATTTTTCCAAGCCCACTATGAATGGAATCATGGATTTTGATAAATATCGCTTTGGAGGTTTTTTATGCAATCCGATTGAAATCGCCTTTATGATTTCATCATAAGATCTATTCTCAGCATTTAAAACAAATTGCTGTCCAACTAATCCTTGCTCTATTAAAAGTTTGCAAGCGGTTGCGACATCACGTACATCTACAAAACCATTGCTTCCAGGAGTCATTAATGGCATACCATCCCAAACTTGTTGAAACATTTGTAAGGAAGAATTTTTCCAAATACCTGCACCGATCACAATTGTGGGATTTAAGACCGCAACATTTAATCCTTCTTGTGCTCCCCTCCAAACTTCCATTTCTGCCAAGTGTTTTGTGATTCCATAGGTCGAATTGTGAGGGCCCTCTGCAAATTTTGATTTTTCATCAGTCACCAAATCAGGACGACCGCTGTTTATCGCTGAAACAGAAGAAAGGAATAGAAAGTCACTTACCTCATGGTTTAGACAAAGATTGATTAATTCCTTTGTCGCTTGATGATTAATCTGATGAAGAAGCGGATGATCTTCCTTATGGTAGGATACAACTCCAGCTGTATGGATGATTAGGTCCATTTCAGCAATTTGATTTTCGATTTTCTCTAGTTCTTTAAGATCCCCTTCAATTATTGTGATGCGATCTTTTATAGGGCTTAAAAGGTTTAAATTCGAAGATTTTCTAGTCAAAGCATAAATCTGATGTTGTGTGCTATTTAGTAATTGACGACAGATATAAGAACCTACAAGTCCATTAGCTCCCGTAATTAGTATTTTTTTCATGCAGTGATATTAAGGGCTTTTGGAAGATGCAATTCTCCATTAATCGTATCCTTGTTTGCCCCCGTGACACTTGACATTACATTAGGAATTTTTTCATGATGAAGTAATCCCATTAATGCCATAAGTGCAGCTTCTTTATAATTGATGATTTCCGCACTTGGGATATCAATTTTCACTTTCAAACGCTTATTGCAATAATCTTTGATGAGCTCAATGAGGTATTCATTAAAAACGCCTCCTCCAGTACAAAACATTGACATCTCAGGTTTGTCTAATTCAGCTTTCTCTATCGCTATTGAAATTTGAGAGGCTATATGATGGCAAGCTGTACAAAGTTTGTCAGAAATTTTTCCTTCATGATCTAATAGCACTTGCGTGAATTCTTGAAAAACGAATTGGTTGTCAAGTGATTTAGGCGGACTTTTATCTAGATAAGCGTGTTTATTTAATTGATGATAAAGCGCCTCTATCTTTTGACCAGATCTTGCTTTATTCCCCTTGTCATCAAAACTTAGTTGTAATTTATTAGCTAAAGCATTTAACATTTGATTGGCCCCAGAAATATCGTAAGCAAACCAATTTTCATTTTTATGATAACTGATATTTGCAATGCCTCCCAAATTTAAATAGAAGTCATATCCTTTGAATAAAAATCTATCAGCTATGGGTGCAACGGGTGCGCCTTGACCTCCATGTTCTATGTCTTTATTTCTAAAATGATTGATAACAGGAAGTCCTGTTATGGCTGCGATACTTTCACCATTCCCGATTTGGAGAGATATCCCTTGATTTGGTTTATGAATTACGGTATGTCCATGAGAGGCTATTAAGTCTATAGGGTTTAACTTATGTTTTTGTATAAAAGATTCCAATTCAATTCCGATAAACTGACCCAGTAGTACATCGAGAATTTGCATTTTTTTTATATCAAGATTATGAGCAATCGATAGTTGATTTTTCAATTCATGGGGAATAATTGTCGTTTGAGCTTGCTTAATAGACCATTCATTAATACCTATTAGACCATCATGGACATCATAGTTAAATTTACAATAAGCCATATCTAAACCATCTAGAGAACTTCCAGACATGAGGCCTATGATATGTAGTTCTTTTTTCATCAGCTAAACTTTATAAGCACAAAATATGCTATTTAAAGAAAAGGATATTTATTAAGACTAAAAACTATGAAAACTATTAAACCAAAAATAGTTTCCTGTGTTTTAATGCCTTATATTTGTTATCCAAATTTTATAAATGGTACTAACACCAACCATTGTTCATAGTATTCGAAATCTTTTTATGCGCTACGGAGTGCGCAGCGTAACGATGGATGATATTAGCCGAGAACTCGGCATTTCAAAAAAAACCCTCTACAAGTTTATTAGTAATAAGGAAGAGCTTATTAAAATGACAGTGCAGTCTTTTGTTGAGATGGAAAAGTCCATTGTTACTGAGGTAGTAAATGAATATCCTGACGCTTTGGAGCAAATGTTGGCACTAGAACTTAAAATTGAAAGTACGCTCCAAAATCTCAAACCAACTGTTTTGTATGATTTGCAAAAATATTATTACAAAAGTTGGCTCCTTATTAAGGATGATTACTTAAAATATATAGAAGCAACCATTAAGCGCAATCTAAAGAAAGGGATTGCTCAAGGTTGTTATAGAGATAATCTAAATGTTGACGTGCTTTCTAAGCTTTACGTGAGCAGTTCATATGCGATGATTGATGATAAACATTTATTTTTCGAGAAATACTCGAAGGATAAATTATTTAGAGAGTTCTTTTATCATCATTTATATGGAGTAGTATCTCAAACAGGAAGAAAAAAATTGGATAAAAAAATGGCTAAAATTAGTAGAAAATGAAGATTAGAATAACTGCATTATTTGTTTTTATTTTTTGCCTTTCAGGGTATGCCCAAGAATCATTTTCCATACCTGAGGCAATTAACTACGCATTAGAAAATCATCTAGATTTAAAATCTCAACAACTCAGTAAATTGGATGCAGATGCCCAAGTATCTGAATATATCGCTACTGGTATGCCTAAGGTTTCAGCAGGAGCAAACTATCAATATTTTCTGGCCATACCTTCTCAGATATTGCCTGATTTTTTATCTCCAGTGGTTGATTCTAGATTGGCATTTCATACCTTAATCGATCCAAATGCTATAGGCACAGGATCTGGCATAGGTCTTCCAGTTCAGTTTGGAACCAAGCATAATGTTAGTGGTTCCATAGATTTTAGTTCTATGTTATTTAATCCAAGTTTTTTCCAAGGCTTAAAGGCTGTTAAGGCCGCAAGTCAATTAACTGATGCGCAGGAAAAGCAAGTGATTTATGATATAAAGTCAAATGTGATTTCTGCTTATCAAGGCGCTTTGATAACCATGCGTAATCAAGAACTGATCAAGCAAAATATAAGTAACCTAGAAGCCACTATTAAAGAAACAAGAATATTATATGAAGCGGGTTTTGTAGAAAAACTTGATCTTGATCGGCTTGAACTTTCATTAGAAAATTTAAACTTAGAAGTAGAAAAATTGAATGGTACGATTAAGCTTGCAAAGAATGTTTTAAAGTTTCAAATGAATTATCCACTTGGTCAAGAAATTAGTTTGTCGGAAGATTTGGAAGATTTGAATAGTGTCCTTGCTGTGGATGATTTAGCGATTTACAAAGAAATAGATTTTGCCAATAGACCAGAAGAGGAAGTATTTGAAAAAGCTTTGTTACTTAATGAAATTAATAAAGCAGCTATTAATGCTACAAAGTATCCCAGCGTAAACATATTTGGAAATTACTCACAAAACCTACAGAGGAATGAATTGTTTAATAACGATGAAAATGAGTGGTTACCTAGTTCATTAGTTGGCCTTAATCTTAACATTCCTATATATGATGGAGGCTTGCGAAAAGCACAAATGCAAAGAGCACAAATTCAATATGATAACTTGAGTTTAGACCGAGAAAAATTCAGATACGGTTTACAATTGCAATTGGAAAATAATAAGATAAGCTATGAGAATGCTAAGGCGATTGCAATCAATGCTGAAAAGGCTTTAAAATTATCAGAAGAAATATATAGAGTGGCTCAAATAAAATATAAGGAAGGAGTTGGTTCTAGTCTAGAACTCAGTCAAGCTGAGACTGAAATTTATACCACTCAAACAAGATATATTAATGCATTATTTGATGTGTTAAATGCTAGAACTGAATTATTGAAAACACTAGGAATCCTATAATAAATGAAAAGATCAATAGTATTTATTTGCTTTTTAATGCCCACCTTCTTTTTCAGTTGCGCTGAACAAGGTCCTATGGATTTAGAAGCTTGGCAGAAACAACTTAAAGAAAAGAAAACGGCTTTACGTGAGCTGCAGAAAGAAATTAATTTAGCTCAATTCAAAGTAGACTCTCTTAATAACAAACCGAAAGAAATTAAGAAGACGCTTGTAACAGCGACGGATGTGGAGCGAAAAAGTTTCAGTAAGTATGTCAATGTTTTGGCTTCTGTAGTTTCCGATGATTTGGCCTATGCAAGTAGCGAGACAGGTGGTCGTATCCTTGATTTGAAAGTAAAAGAAGGTGAGTATGTAAAGAGAGACCAACTTATTGCTACGGTCGATCTAGAAAGTATTAATAAAGGTATGGACGAGATTCAAAAGTCTTTAGAATTGGCCACAACGCTCTATGAAAAACAGAAGCGATTATGGGATCAAGGCATTGGCACAGAAGTGCAATTTTTGCAAGCAAAAAATAATAAGGAGCGAATCGAACAGTCCATTAAAACCATGCAATACAATTTGACAAAGTCAAATGTATATGCACCTTTGGATGGGGTGGTCGATAGAGTATTTTTGAAAACGGGTGAGATGGCAGGGCCGGGATCTCCTATTATTCAAATCATGAATACTTACAATGTAAAAGTGGTCGCTGATGTGCCTGAAAATTATTTATCAAAAGTGCGAAGAGGACAACGAGTGAAGGTGAATTTTCCTACGATAAATAGACAGATCAGTAGCAATGTCTCCGAAATCGGTAGAGGTATTGACCCTTCAAATAGAACTTTCAAAGTTGAAGTAAATGCAACGAACTCAAGTGGTTTTCTAAAGCCCAATCTATTGGCTGAAATGTTATTTGTTGATTACTCAATTAAGGACGCAGTAGTAGTACCACAGGATATTATTCAGCAAGAGATCGGAGGGAAGGACTATATCTTTATTTCTTCCGTCGATAGTATTGGAAATATTCTAGCAAGAAAAGTCTATGTCGAAACGGGGGAAAGCTATCAAGGAGAAACGATTGTGACATCTGGACTTGAAGGAGGAGAACAAATTATTTTGGAGGGATCCCTTGATTTGACCGATACAGAATTAATTGATATTGTACCCTCAACAGATTCCAATGAGCGATAAGATAGACAAAACTAAATTAAGGAAGTTTGGTTTGACAACCTTGGCAGTAGATAATGCTACAAGCGTTTTCATCTTAACTTTTATGATATTACTCTTTGGATTGCAGGGTTACCAAGATATGCCCAAAGAGCAATTTCCCGATGCTTCTTTTCCAACAGTTTTTGTAAATACACCTTACTTCGGAAACTCTGCCTCAGATATCGAAAATCTCGTTACCAGACCTATTGAGAAGGAACTACAAGCCATGGTTGGAATTAAAGATATCCAATCAACTTCGATGCAGGATTTCTCTGTGATTACAGCTGAGTTTAATTCTGATATGGATATGGACGATGTTGTGCGTAAAGTAAAAGATGCGGTAGACAAAGCTAAATCAGAATTACCCGATGATCTCACATCCGACCCTGAAGTACTGGAGATTAATACCTCTGAAATTCCCATCATGACGGTGAATATTTCAGGGGAATATAATATGGATGAACTCAGATCATTCGCTGAGTATCTTAAAGACAAAATTGAAACCGTAAATGAAGTATCCAAAGCAGAAATAAAAGGAGCTCTTGAAAGAGAGATTAAAATCAATTGTGACTTGTCAAGAATGCAAGCCTTGCAAATTACTTATGACGATATTGCCAATGCGATAAGAAGTGAGAATATATCAATGTCTGGTGGGGAACTTGTAAATAATGATTTTAGAAGAGCCATTCGTGTAATTGGTGAGTTTGATAATGTGGTAGAAATAGAAAACCTCATTGTAAAATCTGAAAACCAAAGGCAAATCTATCTTAGGGATGTCGCTTCAGCTAGTTATTCTTATCAAGACCGATCGAGCATCTCAAGAATGGATGGCTTCCCCGTAATATCTCTCGATATCATTAAGCGGAAGGGAGAAAATCTATTGGCTGCGGCAGCCTCAATAAAAGAGGAAGTACGATTGGCTAAGAAGAATGTCTTCCCAGAAGGTTTAGCCGTTTCTTTGTTTAATGATCAATCGATAAATACGGAGAGAGATGTAGATAATCTTGAAAACTCCATCATTTCTGGGGTGATTTTAGTGGTTCTTGTCTTGATGTTTTTCTTGGGAATCAGGAACTCCTTGTTTGTAGGTCTTGCCATTCCTCTTTCGATGTTAATGGGAATCTTAATTCTATATATTACGGGAGTTACCTTAAATATCGTAGTGCTTTTTGCTTTAATCCTTGCACTTGGACTTCTGGTTGACAATGGAATTGTAGTCGTCGAAAATATTTATCGCTATATGCAAGAAGGCTATTCTGGAACCGATGCCGCAAAGTATGGAGCTGGAGAAGTGGCACTGCCGATTATTGCCTCTACAGCAACCACACTTGCCGCTTTTTTACCTCTAGCATTTTGGCCAGGAATTTTTGGGCAGTTCTTTAAATATTTACCTATTACACTTATCATCGTATTGAGTTCTTCCTTATTCGTAGCCTTAGTGATTAATCCAGTATTTACTGCTCGGTTTATGAAAGTGGATGAACGAGTGGATGATAAAAAGCTCCGCAATAGGAAAATTCGTAATGTCTTGATTGGTGCCGTGATTATGGGATTGATCGCCTTTGCCTTTCATACACAAGAAGTCTTTTGGGCTAGGAATATATTTGCCTTTGCCGCCTTTATCGCATTACTAAATATTTTCTTTTTACGTCCAGCTTCTTTTTTCTTTCAAGGTAAAATTTTGCCAGCTTTAGAACGTGCATATCAAAAATTTGTAGGTTTTGCATTGTATAAGGTATCGCCCATTTTCTTCCTTGTAGGAACTATTTTCTTGTTAATAGGATCTGGTTTTTTAATTTCTACCAGCCCTCCAAAAACAGATTTTTTCCCAAACACTGACCCAATCTACGTGAATGCTTTTGTTGAATTGCCTATGGGCAAAGACATAGAGGCTACGAATAGAATCATGAAGGACTTAGAAGCACGTGTATTTGAGGAACTTGAAAAATCAAAATCAGCTGTTGTGTCTGTCCTGTCCCAGATAGGAGAAAATACTTCAGATCCTAATAGCCCACCTGAACCAGGAGTTACACCTAATAAAGGGAGATTAACCATTGAGTTTGTCCCTCCAGAAGATAGAGGAACGATCTCAACGAAAAAAGTGATGAACGATCTAAGAGAATTACTAGTCGGATATCCCGGTGTTAAAATTATTGTTGATCAAAATGCTGTGGGTCCTCCTACAGGGAAGCCCATTAATATTGAGATCACAGGTGATGATATTAATGAATTAGCCATATTAAGTAATGAATTAATTAAGCATGTGAAGACGGAGGGTGTAGAAGGCTATGAAGAATTGCAGGCTGATGTGAAATTGGGAAAACCAGAGATGCTGGTCAATATCAATCGTGAGGCGGCAAGAAGATATGAATTATCCACATACAGTATTGCGAATGCGATTCGTACATCTGTCTTTGGTCAGGAGGTATCTAAATTTAAAGTAGGGGAGGATGAATATCCCATCACCGTAAGACTTGATCCAAAATATAGAAACTCAGTTACACAGTTATTGAATCAACGGGTCACTTTTAGGAATCCAGCTAATGGAAGGATTGTGCAAGTTCCAATTTCTGCAGTTGCAGAAATAGATTACAATACTACCTACAGCTCAATCAAAAGAAAGAATCTCAAGAAGATGATTACGGTTTATTCAAATGTCTTGGAGGGATACAATGCGAATGAAGTTGTGGCTGATATAAAAGGGGCTATTGAAAATTTTAAATTTCCTGCAGGGGTGACTTACAGTTTTACGGGTGAGCAACAAGCACAGGCTGAAGAATTAGCTTTTCTTACCAGTGCTTTGTTGATTGCGGTATTTTTGATTTTCATCATATTAGTTTCTCAATTTAACTCTATCGTTTCTCCTTTTATCATTATCCTGTCTGTTGTATTCAGTATTATCGGAGTATTATTAGGATACTATTTTACAGGTAGAAATGTAGTTATTGTATTTACGGGTATTGGAGTGATTTCATTGGCTGGAATTGTTGTAAACAACGCCATCGTATTGGTGGATTATATCAATTTATTGATAAAGAATAAAAGGGAATCCTTAGGCATCTCTAATATGATGAGGTTGACCACGCATGATGTAAAGAAAGCAATTATCAAAGCAGGATCGACACGTTTAAGACCGGTTTTATTAACTGCAATTACAACGGTCTTAGGATTAATTCCTTTGGCAATGGGAATCAATATTAACTTTTTTACATTGGTTACTGAATTAGATCCCCAATATTTTCAGGGAGGAGATAATGCCGAATTTTGGGGTCCGATGGCTTGGACCGTTATATATGGATTGGTCTTTGCGACTTTCCTTACACTGGTTATTGTGCCTGTAATGTATTGGTTGTTTTACAGAGTCCAACGTGTTGTTTATTATTGGAGGAATCCAAAGACTGAAGAATATGTAGATACAGCCTCAACACAAGTAATAAGTGAATAAAGAATTACATCAATTTAGGGAACAGTATGAAAGGTCTAGTTTAAATAGATCAGACTTGCATGTAGATCCTTTTGAACAATTTAAAAGTTATTTACAAATTGCCGTTGAAGAAAAGGTCCATGAGCCAAATGCTATGGCACTCTCTACCATTTCTGAAGAAGGATATCCACAAACCAGGATTGTCCTTCTAAAAGAAATCGAAAAAGATGCTTTTGTCTTTTATACCAATTATACCAGTGATAAAGCGAAAGATATCGCTCATGACCCGAAAGTATCTGCAGTATTTTTATGGAAAGAGATGCAAACGCAGGTTCGAATAAGTGGCCTTGCAGAAAAAGTGAGTCGTGAACAATCAAATAAGTACTTTGCTACCAGACCAAGAAAATCTCAATTAGGAGCTTGGGCGTCTGATCAATCATCTAATATTGATTCTAGGGGAGTTTTAGAATCAAAAATGGAAGAGATGGAAACGCGATTTAAAGATGAAGAAAATATTCCTGCTCCAGATCATTGGGGAGGATACAGAATCATTATTTCAACATTCGAATTCTGGCAGGGCAGAAGAAGCCGATTGCATGATCGATTCAGATATACTCAGAAAGATGGAACATGGATAATTGAGAGACTAGCTCCTTGATTAACAGTGCTCGTCAAATGCGGCCTTAAGTTTAGCAGCAATCATCTCATCGTTGCTGCCTTCAATTTCTCTTCTTTCTAGTACGAATACCAATTCGCCATTTTTAAATAATGCCATTGAAGGAGAAGAAGGTGGATAAGGTAGCATAAACTCTCTTACTTTATCAGTAGCGTCTCTTTGCACACCAGCAAATACGGTGTATAAGTTCTCTGGTCTCTTATCATTTAACAATGCTCTTTTTGCACCTGGACGTGCATGAGCTGCAGCACAGCCACAAATTGAATTGACAACGACAAAGGACGTTCCCTCGTTATTACTAAGTGCAGTGGTTACTTCTTCTGCATTATTAAGGGAGTTAAATCCGAAATCTGTCAGATCTTTTACTCTAGGGATAACTAATTCTGGTGGATACATGCTGTTTTAATTTTTATAACACGAAAATAACATAAGAAATGCTGAAATTGTTTCTTCATTTATTTTTATTTTCAAGCTCAATATGAATTATAAGAATTTTTTACCCATATATATAGTCTTATTAGCAAGCTTAGCCTCCTGTAGTTTTGACAAACTCGAAGTGATGGTTGATCCTTTGGTATGTGATACTCCAGTAACTTATACCAATCAAGCAAAAGCCATTATTGAAACGAATTGTTCCTATACAGGATGTCACGTATCTGGTTTTGCTAGTGGTGATTTTACCAGCTATACGAGCATGGAGCCTATGTTGAATCAAGCAAAATTTGGGAATCGAGTAGTTACCCAACAAAATATGCCGCCTGAATATGCTACAGGTCCTACTATGTTAACCGAAGAAGAATTAAACATCATTAAATGTTGGATAGAAAATGATTATGCAGAATAGAAATAAATTTTATCCAATTATTTGTGTCTTAATGTTACTCCTATTTTTTGTGAGTGCAACCTATGGTCAAACATTTAAGGATACCCGTGTCATTAATACACATTCGAGTGAAACACTTAAAGCTGGTAATTTGGATATTAGAATTGCCCATCGTTTTGGTGACTTATTAGGCACAAATGGAGGCTGGCCAACTTTTTATGGCCTAGAAAATGTAGCAGATGTAATGATAGGAGCTGAGTATGGCATCAGTGATAAATTTATGATTGGATTAAACAGAACGAAGGGAGTGGGTCCTTTGAAGCAATTAGTCAATGGCTTTGCCAAGTATCAATTAGTAGGTGCCAATACGGATGATGGAATTGATATGACCTTATTACTATTAGCTTCAGGATCGACTATGTCAAAATCTACCAATACTGATTTACTTAATAGTTTTCCTGAATCCATTCATAGAATGTCTTACCATTCACAAATTATTTTGGCAAAACGATTTTCTAGCAATTTTTCTTTGCAAATTCATGGATCTTATACACATAGAAACTTGGTGAATGAAAACGATGAAAATGGAATTATAAGTGCAGGTTTTGCAAGTAGAATCAATGTAAATAAATGGTTGGGATTAATCATTGATCTCAACTATCCTTTTTCTGCATTGCGAACAGAAGAAAATGGGTACCATCCTTCATTAGGATTGGGCTTTGAATTTGAAACAGGTGGTGGACATATTTTTCAATTAAATTTTACCAATTCACAAGCAATTATAGAAACGGATTATATTCCTAATACCACCAGCAATTGGTTTGACGGCCAATTTAGAATGGGATTTACTATATCAAGACTTTTTAATATATGAAGTATTTGATCATGTTTTGCATTGTTTTATTGACCAGTATCGCACCTGGTTTATTCGATAATGAAAATTACAGAGATCTAGAAGAACGAAAAGTCTCAGAGGTTTTAAAACAATTTGATGTTGATCCTCATAATCTTCCCTTATTGGATAAAAATAAAGTCTCTGTTGAAATAGGAGAGGAGATTGTAAAGTATGGTGAAACTTTAAGTGGAAGAAAGGTCAAAAAGCAAAGTAAACATTTTACCTGTGTAGCTTGCCACAATTTGGTTAAGGAAGATCCTGTGCTTTCTTCGCCAAATCCAGAAGACCGTTTAGCCTATGCTGTGGAAAATGATCTTCCATTTTTGCAAGCCACTACATTGTATGGTGTGGTCAATAGAACGCACTACTACAATGATGACTACGTGAAAAAATATGGTGACTTGGTAGATGATGCTCGAAATGATTTGAGGTCAGCAATTCAGCTTTGTGCAACGGAATGTGCGCAAGGAAGAAAATTGAAAAGTTGGGAGATGGAATCAGTAGTTGCATATCTCAATACGATCGATCTGAAAATAAAGGATCTTGACCTAAGTGCACAAGAACTTCAAAATGTGGATAATGCTTTTGATTCAAAATCCATTGATGATAAAAAAGCAGCGGCAAATCTCATTCAATCAAAGTATAGTATCGCTTCGCCAGCTACCTTCGTAGATCCTCCAGAAAATAGAAGTTTAGATCTCACTGGTAATGCATATAGAGGCGAATTGATCTATGATCATAGCTGCCTACATTGCCATGAAAATGGGAAATTTTCTTTTTTGCAATTAGATGAATCTAAATTGAGCCTAAATTATTTGAAGAAGAATTTTCCAAAGTACAATAGAAGATCAGTGTATCAAGTAGCCAGATATGGAACGCAACCATTATATGGAAAACGAAGCTACATGCCACACTATACGGTCGACAGAATGTCGGAACGTCAGCTAGAAGATTTAAGAGCCTATATTTATACAGAAGGCAAATAAAAAAACCTGCCAGCAAGAACTGACAGGTCTTAGATGTATTTAAAAATGTAACTATCGCGGAATAATATTGACTCCGAAATTAATCGGTCTTAATTCCGGTCCTTCATTATCTTGAAACATGTTGTCCAGTCCATATTGTACATAAAAGTTAAGTGGGCCATATCCTATTCTTCCTTCCAACATGCCGTAATTTTTTCTCAGGTGAAAATTGTTTTTAACTTTCACTTTCCCAATGTCATTATTTTTCAGCTTGTGGTTGGCAGTCAATAAGAAGTTGTGAACATATCCAGCTGATAAGTTAAATGACTTAGATGACTTTGCTGGATTGCTATTAAACTCTAGTAAGACTGGTACCGCAGCATACACAGCTGACAACCTATTCTTATCAAATGATTCTTCAGTGAAAGAAACGGCATCTTCAAATCTTGCTGCTTCTGTTGACAATCTAAAGTCATTTTCAAAACTATACTTACTAAAGTTTGCAACCAGTCCTGTAGATATTCCGAAAAGCACAGGTTTTCCTTTCGCTGCTAAAGGTAACTTGAGATTAACTACATGCCATCCTACGTGTGTAGAATTAATGAATTTTTGCTCCATGTATTCCAATTCTGAAGGCATGTTAAAACCCGTCTCTTCAGTTTGATATGCACTAATTCCTATGTCTAGCATTCCAAGTCTGATCTTTGCTCTGCTTTTTTTATCATCATCGTCATCATCATCCCAGTCTTCATCCCAGTCTTCATCGTGGTCGTATTCTTCATCATCGTCATCATCTAAGATTTCGATGTCTACATTGTCTTTATCCTTATCCACCTTGATAGTGAGGATTGTGTCATTTTTAGTTTTGACGATAATGGTATCTTTTTGGGCTTGCAGGGTCTGGCACATGAATAGCATGATAAGCAGACTTAATAATTTGGTAATATTTTTCATTTTGGTAATCTTTTAATTTAGAATGGATTCAGGTAAAATCATTTCTCTAATCTTATCCTTTGATATATTCAATCGATCTAGATTATTTGCAACTATGGCTTCCTTAAGGTCCACATCATCATAAGCCTTTGTCATAAATAAATCTATAATCTTGTTGTTCTTTGTTGTCTCTTTTGCTTCCACATTGAATGCATAATTAGCATTGGGCACATAGATCACATGAGTATTTTCAATGGTAGCTACAGTTTCAAATGGAAGCGCTTTGATGTCTTCGATATTAAGACTTTCACGGACTGCCTTTTTTGTTTGCGTAGAAAAATTTTGCTCTTTCTTTGCTGGCTGATAAGTATCAGTTGAAGCAAGTTGATACGCATTAAGTTGATTACTGTTTTCGTTCACTTCAAATCCTTCTTCTAAAATTGGTGCATTTTCTTCAAGTACTTTGAGCGATGGTTTTTCCATGTCCAAAACATTTTTCTTAATAGTGGCATCTTTATTTTCAAGTGCTGCTATATCTTTGTTTTCAACAGTAGTAGAAGGATTAACTGGACGTATCTGATTGCTGTTTTTTTGCAAGATGGTATTTTCATGAGCAGGAGTCTCCTTAACTGTATCTGGAATACTTGCCACATTAACTTGATTATCTGTACCGTTAAAAAAGAAAAAAGACCCTATCAAAAGAACAGCTACCGCAGCAGCCAGGCTACCTAGCCATCGATAGGAGATGACCCTTCTTTTCAAGAGGTCTTTTTCAGCAAATACAGTTTCATTTGGTTCTGCTAATACGGGGGCAGATAAATACAATTTGATTTCTTCGTATACATTTGGGTTAACTTGTAGAAAGCTATCAAATTCTGCTTTAAGATCAGGGCTCAAACTACCTTCAAGGTAGTCGATGACAAAATTTTCGTAGTTGACCTTATTTATTTTCATAACTTTCTTTTTTATGGTTATGCTCCAAAGCGTTGATAACCGATTTCATTTTCTTCCTGGCTCTGAATAAGTTTACTTTGACATTGCTTAAACTTATATTCAGAATCTTTGCAATTTCATCGTAGCTGTATCCGTCCCAATCTCTCAGCATTATAATAGCTCTTTGTTTATCCTCTAATTGAGCAAATGCCTTATCGATGATGTCTCTATCTTCACCAAACACATTCTTTGTACCGGACTTTTCTGGTATTACATCTACATGTTGGATTCTTCCCATTTTCCGCTTATCATCTATCATTTTATTATAAAGTACTCTGAACAAGAATGGCTTTATATGATCTCCTTTCACTTTATCTTTGTTCATCCACAACTTCAAAAAGCTCTCTTGCACAAGATCTTTTGAAGATTCTGCATCTCTAGTCAATTTAAGGGCATACCGGTAAAGTCTGTCCGAATATTGATGCACTGTACGATTGTATTCAAAAGTGTTCAAAATTGATTAGGTCGTTTTGTATAGCTAATTACGGATGGGTTTCAAAAATGTTACAAAGAATTGAAAAAAAAATTATTTCACCTTTCTATATAAGTGAGAACGCTTCCATTCTTTCTCAAAGTCAACATCATATAATTCTTTAAGAATAGCGCAGGTTTTATTTTGACCCTTGATTTTGTCCTTAGTCTGAGAAAGGACTTTTTCGGTACTCCAACTGATGCCCTCAAAGGGAAATGATTGCATTTCTTTCATTCCCAATAAGTAGTAACCTTGATCTTCAGTCGGTCCTATGCAAAAATCGTGTTCATCCAAAGAGGCAAAAGCTTCAGATATAATCTCAGGATTGATATCAGGGCAATCACTTCCAATAATCAATACTTTGGTATGATTGTTTTGAAATACTTCATTAAAAGCGTGATTGATACGTGCGCCTAAATCTCCTGGATGTTGTAATTTTTTGTGGAAGTCTTTTTCCAAAAAATCATCCTTTTGGATTTGTTGATCATAAAAAAGATAGGCCTTAGCTTCAGATTGAATTACGACGGATCTCGTATGATTCAATAACTGCTTATAAGCAGCCAGAGCAGCCTCATCTCCTATGGTTTTTGCGAGTCTGGTTTTGACCTTACCTAAAACAGGATTCTTGATGAAAGTGATAATTGCATGAGATGCATTAGCTGTCATCTTCATCTGTTTCTTCCTCTTTGTCGTCTTTTTCAGAGACTTCTTCTCCTTCTTCTAGTTTTCTACTTACGACAGAGTAAGGCCCTGATACAACCACATCACCCTCCTTGATGCCTTCTTGAACTTCAATAAATTCGTCATCTTGAATACCTGTGACTACTTTGACCATCGATACAGTATCAGCTTGTTTGATGAATACAACCTCAGCCAAGTCCTCTTCATCCAAATCATCTAGGTCAACTTTCTTTTTGGATTTTTTTGCTTTATTGAAGGCTTCTTTATCTCTGGTTGTAACTGCTTGAATAGGCACAGTTATGCATTCTTTAGTTTCTGTGTTGATATCAACTGAGGCAGACATTCCTGGTCTAAATGGGATTTTACCAGCATCAATAATATCTCTGTAACTATCTGGATTGATAATAATAGTAACAATGAAATTGGTGACTTCATCTGAAGTCAATGAGGCACCTGTGCCTGTATTGACAGCAGAGTTAGCAATTTCACTTACAACACCTGAAAATCTTCTATCGAGATAGGCATCAACATCAACTGATACACTATCTGCTAAAGAGACTCTTAGTATATCATTCTCACTTACTTCAACCTGCACCTCCATAGTATTCATATTAGCTATTCGCATCATTTCTGTTCCGGTCATTTGTGCGGTTCCTACTACACGCTCACCTTGTTCCACATTTAAAACAGATATCACACCACTACTTGGTGCTTTGATGGTTGTTCTGCTGAGATTGGTTCGCAGCTCTTTTAATGAAGCTTGCGCGCTTTGCACATCCGACTGAGCAGATTTAATACTTGCATTAGCAGAGGCGGCTGTAGCAATAGAAGCTTGGATACTAGCTTCTAATCGATTCACCTCAGCTTGCGCATTTTCATATTCTGCTTCAGCAATTACCCCTTCTTCAAATAATTTTTTTGATCTATTTAAAACATTTTTAGCTTGATCCAATTGTGTTCTCAGTGTGGAGATATTAGCTTCACTGCTGGTGGCACTCGCTCTGGCTTGTTCCAGTCTAGATTGAGATCCTGCGACAGAAGCATTGCCTCTTTCTACTGCCGAAGCATACACTTCTGAATCAATTCTTACAAGGATTTGTCCTGCTCTTACTGAGTCACCTTCTTTTACATAAAGATCAATGATCTCACCTGATACATCTGACGAAATTTTAACTTCTTGGATAGGAAAAATTTTTCCACTTGCAGAAACAGTCTCATGAATTTTACGTAGTTCAGCTTCTGCTAATTCTACCTCTGTTCCACTTTTTTTATTTTTTGATTGGAAGTAGGCTGCAGCTACCATCGCTCCAATGGCCAAAATGAGTACGGGTAGAACCCATCTCCTTTTTTTCTTAGGTTTTACTTTCTTAGCCATAGGGTTTTTTTCAAGACTGTCTTTCTTGTCTGTACTTAAGGCCATTTCTTTTTGTTTTTTCGAGCTGCTTTTTGCCATGCTTGTTTCTGTTTGGACAAACAAAAGTGCTTTCATTGTGTCTGTCGGGGCGTCTTGATTAAATGAAAAATCTACGCCATGTGTCAAGAGATTATCCTTTGCTAAATTTTCAGCTTTGATTTTAGATGTAACTAGGATTTGCTGTGCAAGGACACCTTTGTCAAGGAATAGTTTTTTTATTTTATTTGCTCTTGCAATGCCTAAATCTGAAAGGCTGCCTTTGTAGTTTTCATCTTTGAGGTACCAACCACTAATAGTGAGTTGCGCGGTGTTATGTTCCTTTAAATATGCTGAACCATTATGAATTGCACTAATGATCTCCTTTGATATAGGAGTTTCATAGTTTTCTGAAGAGTGCTTCCATGTAAAATGTTCTGTCATAGTGCTTCGAATTTGTCTTACAAAAAGACAGTTATAGTTTAATGGGTTTTCCTAAATAAAAGTCAATCACTTTCAATTTAAATATGTAGTCATATTTTGCAATGATGACTTGTGTTTGTGCTTCTTGTAGCTGATTTTTTGCAGTAATAAACTCGTAAGTATTCATAGCGCCAACACTGTATCTTTTTTCAGCATTGGTCATGGCTAATTCCATAGCGGCCACTGTTTTTTGTCTAGCTTCTAAGGTTTTCTGAGCTGCTCTTCCATTAGCAATGGCATTTTGAATGTCTGCTTTTAATTGTTGACGGTAGGTTTCAGCTTGATTCTCGACATTGGCTATGTTGAGTTTAGCTCTCTCAATATTGGTCCTGGCTCTATAGCCATTGAAGATGGGAATGTTTGCGCTAAAACCAAGTCCAACACCAAAGTTGTTTCCTATTTGATTGAAGTAGGGAGTGTTTTCTGTGAATGGTAGATCTATTGGCCTGATGACATCTTCTAATAGATTATTAATGACCAGTTGATAGCGTTCTTCAACTCGAAAAGATTCTCCAGTGGGTCTAAGTGCTACTGATGAATATTGCGTATTCATACCTAAACCAAAAAATACAGAGGGATACAAATCTGCTTCGGCAATATCTACATCTAATAATGCTGATTTGAGTCTGGCATTATAAGCATCAACTAAAGGCTGTGTTTTTAATGCTTGCTCATATATATTATTGAAATCTGTATTCACTGCAATATTTAAATCTGGCATAGGGACTTCTGGAGTCTCAACAACCATATTGATATTGGGATCCAGCAGCAGTAGTTGTTTAAGGCTCAATAGATTGATATCATACTCATTTTCACGAGCTATAATTTCTCCTTCGCTCATGGCAATTTGTGCTTCTACATCTAAGCGTTCACTCCGAGGATTCGATCCCGCATCAATTAAAATATTTATTTGTTTAAGTTGAGCTTGGTTGAGCTCTAGTTGATTTTGAGCCACTTTCAGATTCTCTTTGGCAAAGAGCACATTTAGATAAGATAAGGCCACATTCAAAGCCAAATCATTTGCTGTTGCTTTAGCCTCAGATTCTACGGCCTCCAAAATTAATTTGGATTGGTTAATTTGATTTTTAAGTTTAAAATGGTTGTAGATAGGAATGCTACTATTGATCCCAAAGGTGTTTGAGGTAAAGGAGCTTTCAAAGGTATTTTTAGTAGGGTCAATGGCATTTCCTAAATTTTGATTCAGACCAAATGATCCATTCACACTTGGATATTGTGCATATTTCGCATCCTTATTATTGAGCAATTGTTGCTCAACTTGAATTTTTGCATTTTGGATATCTAGACTGTTTTCCAGTGCATAATTTACACATCGTTCAAGTGTCCAAATCTCCTGTGCAGAAATTGAATTAAATCCAATACTGGAAAGGAGTAATGCTAGTATAAAAAAAGGTGTTGATTTGGATTTCATGTTTTAAAAATAATAACAATGTCAATTATAACTATTACAAGTTAAATGATTCTATTATTTATATGAAATCAATGAAGTAGCGGATAAAAACTACCTCGAAAGCGATTTGAGTAGTTAATTACTGAGAACTTGCGGTAAATGCACCGACTAGATGATCATACCGAGCACCAAAAGGTCTATGATAAACGAGCACTAAATAGTCATTAGAGGTTTCATACCAATTTCCTTCAATTTGACTTTCATCCGCATTAATACCATCTGAAGAACTTGCAAATATGTAGTCATAAAAGCCTTGTTTCAGAGTAATTTCAGCTAGATAACCATTCACACGAGTATCATATACCATCTTGAAATCTTCATGAATTTCCCAATCCGTAAATTCTCCAAAGAGATAGACATCCTTATCTTGATAGGGTTCGTTTTTCATCAAAGAGAAAAGCACTCTGGCATATTCCCCTTTGGTTTTACTTCCTTTAAATTCAAAATTGTCTAGTATGAATTTTCCGTTTATATCTGGTTCGGAGAAAAAATCTTGATAGGTTCTGGGCGTCTGCTGTTTGAGTACCACAGAATAACCATCTGTGTATCTTTTAATATCAATCATATCCTCGGTGCCTGCCGTGATGCTTCTTAAATCGACATTCCTAAATTCTTTTCCTCCAGGAAAAACCAATTTATCCACATATTCAAAAAGCAATAAATCACCATTTACTCTATTTGGATAGATATTTTCAATAGCCTTATCCCATCTTCCATTTTGAAGAATTGAAATGCTTATATCTTCATAAGGATTATTGATAGTCGTATTCTCTATATTCAGGTTTACATCAATTTCTTGATGGGTATTAAATTTGTCAACCATACGTGGAGGAACCACCTTAGCATTAATGCCTAAGATCTTATCCACTACCATAAGTCTTTTCGTTATAACGGGTATTTTTTCCGCTTCATCCTCATAGATAATCAGTAAAAAATTTCCAGACACCCTAAATGAAAATTCATCATTGGGGAATAACAATTCATAGTGTGTATAATCTTGTTGCGTATATCCAGAGGTTTCAAAATTTCTTATTTCTTCTTCATCAAATCCATTGGCATATTCATTGTAATTTAATTCAGAAGGCTGCCAATCTTTATTGCAATGCACAAAACTGTAAGTATAGTCTTTAACATCCCCATCAATATCATCAAATTCTAATAAGAGTTTTGCGCGTTCCTTTAGGTCTAAAATTGGATTGGAAAGGAAGGATCCATTTAGATAGAGCTTTACAGATTTTATATTCGTAACATATATATGATCCCTGAACAGTACATCATCATATTGACTATAGATGGAGCTACTAAAAAGCAAAAGGACTACTATGCTAAGTAAGTTTTTCATAAATAAGAATATTCCTAATTAATATACGTATCAAAGCTAGAGTTCATTTGATAAAACTCAATTTTAAGAATAATTTAATATCATTTGAATGAACGAGAAAAATTGCTGTTTTTGCTACTAAATTAATGAGGATTTATCATCAAATCTAAGGTATAAAATTCTATATAGATCTTTCAATAACGTAAAAAGTACCTTCCCTAGCAAGATCGTTGCTACGGAAAGTACTTTTTTAAAATAATGCTTTAAGTAAATTTCTTTAGAATACTGCCTTATTTATTAGGCGAAAAGCTATTTGCATCCAAAACTTTAACAGCTTCCTGGACACTTCGAAGACTTTGGTCAGACTGAAGATTATTTGGTTGATCTTCTTCAAAAGATGGAGGAACGCAAAGTCCGATTCCTATGTAAATACTCGCTCCAAGCTCAACTTCAAATCCACCTAATAATTGGATTTTATCTCCAGCGATGTATTCTCCGGTAAAACTGTTTGGAACATTAGAACTTGATTCAATATATACACCAGCATACTCACTTTGTGTTGCAGGCTGAAATAAGAATAATGAATCTGCACAAACTCCATCACATGCAGGATCAATACATTCAGTGATGAACAAATCGCCAAAAGGACTTGTATCACTGTTGGTGTCGTAGTTTAAGTTAATTACGTATTCGTTTTGAACAGGAAGACCACCATTTCCCATGTCGACGATAGCTTCTACTCCGCTACCTCCAACAATGCCATCTCCGTTGGGTAGTTCATCAAACAAAATGATCGGACATGCATTTACCATTTGATCAATTGGATCATCGGTACTTACACATACTTCAGCTATGTAGGTCCAGTCAAGAGGACCAACGGCTAAAATTGTGCCTTCTGATCCAGTTTTTGATAAACCTGCTGCTAAATACCAAACTTCTCCAACAAAATTTAAATTGTCCATGCCCCAAGAACCTGTTACTAAGATTTCATTTTGAATGTTTAATGAATAAAGTGGGTCTGGGTTTCTAACAATAGAATAGTCAAATAGATTGTCATCGAAAAGTAACCGCAAATTTAAGTCGGTTAGTTCTGTGTTTGCCGCAGAACTGTGAGCTTCGATATCATAACAAATTTGTTCTGTGCTGCAATCTACAGTTGCTGTTGGGTTTATTCGAAATGTTACGTCTTGTGAAAAAATATTACTCAAGGGGAACATGAGAACGCCTAGAATTAGGCTTAAATTCCTAATAATCATTGATTTTAATGCTTTATTAATTCAAAAATAAATGGGTGAAATAGAATAAGTAGGTGCGGGGGGAATTGCTAAATCGCAAATTAAGAGCCCAAATATATAAAAATCTTTTATCTCATACTATAATTTGGTGATTCTTTAGTAATCGTAATATGATGTGGGTGACTTTCCATGATTCCGGCATTGGTTATTTTGACATAGCTGGCATTCTGCAAATCTTTGATGTCTTTAGCTCCACAGTAGCCCATACTTGCTCTCAAACCACCTAAGTATTGAACCATGACTTCTTGGAGCGTTCCTTTAAATGGCACTCGACCTTCAATTCCTTCTGGAACCAATTTCTTGATATCATCTTCAGCATCTTGAAAATATCGATCTTTTGATCCTTTTTGCATAGCACCCATAGATCCCATGCCTCGGTATACTTTGAATTTTCTTCCTTCATATAAAACCGTTTCGCCAGGAGCTTCTTCTACTCCTGCAAATAAGGAACCTGCCATGATGCTTGATGCTCCTGCAGCAATCGCCTTAGCAATGTCACCAGTGAATCTGATTCCCCCATCCGCGATAATCGGTATGCCTGTATTTTTTAAGGCTGTTGCAGCCCTATAAATAGCTGACAATTGTGGGACACCTACGCCTGCGACAATTCGGGTTGTACAAATACTACCAGGTCCAATTCCAACCTTTACTCCGTTGACACCAGCCTCAGCGAGCGCTAAAGCACCTGCGCCTGTAGCTACATTGCCACCAATAATTTGTAAATCAGGAAATTCCTTCCGTAATTTTTTAATCATGTCTAAAACGCCCTTGCTATGACCATGTGCGGTATCGACAATAATGACATCTACATCATTTGCTACCAAGGCTTCAACACGATCTTGGGTATCAGCCGTTACTCCAACAGCTGCTCCGACGACAAGTCTTCCAAGATGATCCTTACAAGAATTAGGGTAATCCTCAAGTTTTAAGATGTCTTTATATGTAATGAGACCTTCTAAATGGTTGCTACTATTTACAACAGGTAATTTTTCTATTTTATTGACTTGGAGAATTTCTTTTGCTTGTTCTAAGGTTGTCCCTACGCCTACGGTAATCAGATTTTCCGTGGTCATGATTTCTTTCACAGGGCGTTGAAGGTTTTTTTCAAAACGCAAATCTCTATTGGTTAAAATACCAATCAATATATTGTTGTTATCAACTATTGGGATACCACCGATTTTATACCTTTTCATCAGCGCCAGTGCATCAGCGACTATAGCTGATTCTTTAAGGGTCACTGGATCTATGATCATACCACTTTCAGATCTTTTAACTCTCTTTACTTCATCAGCTTGAGCTTCAATGCTCATATTTTTATGGATGATTCCTATTCCACCTTGTCTTGAGATCGAAATACTTAAGGCACTTTCGGTCACTGTATCCATCGCTGCAGATACAATTGGTGCTTTTAATTCAATGTCAGTGGTGATTTTTGTTGAAATGTCAACCTCTCTTGGAAGGACCTCCGAGTAGGCGGGTTCCAGTAAGATGTCATCAAATGTAAGGGATTCAATACCGAGATCGGGCTTTCTAGAATTTATCTTTTCCATGCGCAAAGATAGGCATTTCATTTAATCAGTAAAGTCCTCCGCATATTTTTTTATTTTGGATGTAAAGATTTTTTGAATGTCAGAATTGTTAGGAGATACTTATTTTATGGCCATTGCTTTAAAGGAGGCTAAAATGGCTATGGAGGCAGGCGAAATACCTGTAGGCGCAGTCATTGTTTCTAAAGAACAAATTATTGCTAGAGCTTCAAATAATACAGAAGTTTTAAACGATGTGACGGCTCATGCAGAAATGATAGCGCTTACCTCGGCCTTTAATTTTCTGGGTTCAAAATATTTGCCGACTTGTACTCTGTATGTCACCCTTGAACCCTGTGTGATGTGTGCCGGAGCTTTAAGGTGGTCTCAAATTGGAAGAATTGTTTATGGAGCATCTGACGAAAAATCAGGTTTTATGCGTTATGGCAAGGAATTACTTCACCCAAAAACTAAGGTTGAATTTGGAGTGATGCATGATGAATGTCAGCACTTACTCAAGACTTTTTTTGAACAAAAGCGCCTTACTTAATCAATATTACTTATCAATAATTCTCTTTAGATATTATTAACCTCTTTGTTAAACAGTTTTAAAGTTCTTGAATCCCGCTTTCTAATCTGTTAGATTGGTGAAAAATCCAGACAGATGAAAGCCAAAATCATTTTATACTTAGCCTTAGTTGTTTTTGCAAGTTCATGCGCACCTTCTCTTAGCCCATTCACTCAAGATATTTATGATGAGTATAGATTCTCAGAAAAAGAATTGAAGCATGTGCAATTCTTCTTATCAAGAGATATTGTTTTATTCAAAGAAATTAAGAAGGGTACTAAGATCATTGATGGAGGAAAAATAAAGATCAGAAATGGAAGAGAAGTAGAAGAAATTGTATTTAAAAAAGGAACTCCAGGTGTATTGATATTTTTACCTAAAGATGATCGCTTTGCGGTAAGTTTTGAAGAAACCGATGATCGGTATTTGATTTTTGGGCCTAATCCAAGAGCAGATGATCGATACGTTTTATTAGCTAAAGATTGGAATCGACAAACAGGTAAAGTCAGTTATGATAATGACATATATCAAACCTCATCTGAAAGTGCTTATGCAGCCCTAATGGTGGACCTGAAGAAAATTTCTCAAGCAAGTTATAAAACTAAAGTAGCAGAGGGAAGGAAGATAAACTAAGTAACTACACCTTCTTTAAAAGGAACAAATCGGAAATCACCAAAATTCTCAGTAATGAAGTTGGTTTCCGATATTTTTTTGAGTCTGATCATGGTTTTGATGTCTCCCTTTCCACTTGGGATGACAAGATATCCACCTACTTTAAGCTGAGCTTTTAATTTTTCTGGAATTTGATTTGCTCCAGCAGTAACGATGATTTTATCAAAGGGTGCGAATAATTGTAATCCTTGATATCCATCCTTATGGTAAGTGCGAATGCTTTGATAGCCCATTAACTGCAAGAGCTGATTCGTCTTATGAAATAATTTTTCTATTCTTTCAATAGTATAAACTTTAGCACCTAGCTCCCTCAATACACAAGCCTGATATCCACTTCCAGTCCCAATTTCTAAAACTTTATCTCCTTTTTTTATTTCTAAGAGACTGCTTTGAATGGCGACAGTCAAGGGTTGTGAAATGGTTTGATTTTCACTTATTGGAAAGGCTTGATCCTTATAAGCCCATTCATCAAAAGCCGGATCAAGGAAAAAGTGGCGAGGAATCTTTGACATGGCTAAGAGAACATTTTCGTCCTTTATGCCTTTAATTTTTAAGTGATCGATTAGATTTTTACGCAAGCCTTTATGCCGGTAAGAATCAACTAACATATTAAATTTTTTTGTAATATATTTAAAATTGAAAGTAAATGCTAATTTTGTCTAAACATAATGGGCCGCAAATGAAGAAAATTAAATTTGGAACAGACGGATGGAGAGCAATAATAGCTGAATCATATACCGTCAACAATGTTAAAAGAGTCGCTGAAGCAACTGCAAAATTTATGGTTGCTAATGGGATGAAGCAAGTAGTAATTGGATACGACTGTAGATTTGGAGGGAAGATGTTTGCTGAGACTACAGCATCAGTTATAGGAGCTTATAATATTAAAGTATTATTAAGTGATAGAATTATTTCTACACCAATGGTTTCCTTAGGTGTCGTAAAGACAAAATCAGATATGGGTGTAGTCATCACAGCGAGCCACAATCCTGCTTCTTACAATGGCTATAAATTAAAGTCTTCATTTGGAGGACCAACAGTTCCAAATGATATTGCAGCGATTGAACAATTGATTCCTGAAACTGCGATGATAGCGCCACCTCAAGTAAATGATCTTTTGGAATCTGGCGTCGTAGAATATCAAGATTTTGAACAAGTATACATCGATCATGTAGAAGAAAATTTTGATTTAGATGCTATTAAAAATTCAGGAATTGGTATCGCTTATGATGCCATGTATGGTGCGGGCCAAGATGGAATGAAACGTCTTTTTCCTGATGCGCATTTATTGCATTGTGAAAAGAATCCTTCTTTCATGGGTCAGGCGCCTGAGCCTATAGAGAAAAACTTAATAGAAATATCAAAGTATATAGCAGATCGTGATGATGTGCATATCGGTATTGCAAATGATGGCGATGCGGATAGAATTGGAATGTTTGATGAAGATGGCCATTTTGTAGATTCCCATAGGATCTTACTTTTACTATTATTCTATCAATTCGAGCATAAAAAATTGAATGGAAAGGTGGTGATTACATTTTCTGTTACAGAGAAAATGAAAAAGCTTGCTGAATTATATGGACTTGAAATTGAAGTCACCAAAATAGGCTTTAAGTATATTGCTGAGATCATGATCAAAGAAGACATCCTTGTCGGGGGTGAAGAATCAGGAGGTCTAGCTGTGAAAGGTCATATTCCAGAAAGAGATGGAATTTGGATTGGTATTATGATCCTTGAACTTATGGCTAAAACAGGTAAGAGTCTTAAACAGCTTATTGATGAAGTCTATGATAAAGTTGGAGGTTTTGCATTCGAAAGAGATGACCTTAGATTGACTGAAGAGAAAAAGCAATCCATTATAGAGCAATGTGCAAATGATTCCTACACGGCTTTTGGTCCTTTAACTGTGGTGAAGGTTGAAAAAATTGATGGCTTTAAATTTCACTTTGAAGATGGTACCTGGGTAATGATTAGACCTTCTGGAACAGAACCCGTCTTGAGAGTTTATGCTGAAGCTCCAGATCGACTGGCCACCCGAAGAATATTAGATACGGTTAAGGATAGCATTCTTCCTTAGATCATCTTTTATAAGTCATCGCAATATGTGGTATTCCATCTTCGAGATAGGATACCCCTTGTGCAACAAAGCCGAGATTAGAATAAAATTCCTTTAGGTACAATTGAGCCGATATTTTAATGGGACTACTCAAGTCGTTGTCTAATAAAAATTGAATGCTTTCTATGGTAAGTTTTTTCCCAAGCCCCTGTTTGCGTGCATCTGGATGAACAAGTATTCTCCCTATAGAAGTGTGATCTTCATAAACAAGATCTTTAGGAATTAGACGGGCATAAGCCACAATTTTTTCTTGGTCCTTGAGCATTAAATGCCAACTCTGTTGATCTTTATTATCAGCATCTAAATAGACACAATTTTGCTCAACGACGAATACCATCTGTCTTAGTGCCAGAATATCATAAAGCTCATTTTGGTCCAGTTCTGAGAATCGCTTGATTTGTACGTCAACCATTAAATAGTGCAATCAATTTAGGTAAGAAAATGATAAGACCTACTATAGCTGCTGCAATGGAAATAATCAACACTGCAGCCGCAGCGGAATCTTTAGTTTTTGCAGCGAGCTCATGTTTTTCTGGTGATACCAAATCTGTCAGATTTTCTATAGAAGTATTGATGGCTTCTGCGGCTAATACCAAGCCAATACAAATCCCAACTATGGCAAACTCCAAAGTATCTAATTTAAGATAAAAAGAAGCTGCAATTACCAGCAATGCCATAAAGCAATGAAATCGAAAATTTGCTTCTTCCTTAAAGTTTAAGATGATGCCTTTTATGGCATATTTAAAACTATTCAAGAATTTGACCATACTTATCCTTGTTCTTAAATTGGTACGTACCAAAGATACCTAAATGCGTTTCGTCTGCTTGAAAAATATCTACAAACTTTGTGCATTCCAATTCATCAGAAAAGAAAATATGATCAACAGGGACTCTAAAAAATGAAAAGTTACTCTCTTCCGAAATAGAAGAAATGGATCTTCGACTGTCGTTCAACCCAGCTTGAGATCTAAAAGATCTTATTTCGTTTGACCAACTAACTAGATTGAGATCTCCAAACGAAAGTGTAGGTTGATAGGTCCTTGTTATATATCTCGCAGTATTGCTTAGATGCGCTTTCATTTTCTCATAGTGATTCTTGCTCACAGGCGGAATCGAAGGAATGCAAAATAGGTCCATCAATTCTTCACCTTCAATATCTATCGTCAAATGTAGCGTTGGAATGTTTTCATGGAATATGGTGTCAGAGCGATTGATATCATGCTTAGAAAAAACAATCATTCCATAGGGATCAATTCTAGTAAGCTCTATAAAATGAGGATATGTTTTGTTTAATTGTTCCTTTAAGATTTTATTCCAGTAAGGGTTTACCTCTTGAAAAGAAATGATGTCTGCATCCTTTTTACTCAGTTGATTGATGGACAACATGAAATCTTCCTTAAAATTAGAAGTATTGATATGTACTATAGAAATCTCAGGTTGTTGTGTATCTAATGCAAGTCTGATATTCTCATAGGAGGAAGATTTAAGGAATAAACAAAGCAAACAGCATGAGAAAAAGCTGATGTACATCAGAATCCTATTATTGATTGCAAGGAAAAAAATGCCTAACAATAAAAAGCTCAGCATGATCTGCACCGTGTAATCCGCCCATTTTTTTAAGAATAGTACTTCAGGCGTAAAAATACAAATCAAAGTGAGGGCCGAAATCATTGCGGCTGATCCAAAAAGTATGATTCTATTTTTAAAAAGTTTTTCCACTAAATCAATTAGTCCAATATTTTTGCCAAATAGCAAGTTTGCTTTGCTCTTTTGACGTCACCATCTGCATGAAAGACACTAAATACAACAATATAAATGCCCATTTTAGCTGAATTTCCATCATTTGTGATGCCATCCCACTTAATTGTGCCCGTCAAGCCGAGCAATTCGTTGTTTACAATGGTTCTGATTTTCCGACCCTCAGCATCATACATAGTAAGCGTTCCAGTATATCCTGGTTTTTCTAGCTCATATTCTATAAGTAAAAAATCTTCAAATCCATCTCCATCTGGCGAAAACGATTTTGAATTCAACTTTATAAACTCATTTGTTGCAATACGGTCGTTGTTGAACTGCGAATTTTTATATCCTGGTGTTGCATTACCGGCCAAAGAAGCGGCTGAATGCCAATTGGCATCGTTGCTAAGCACGTCAAAATTAATCCTTTCCAGCGAAATTCCTTGCGTTTTGTCAAGAAGTTGGTAATGCAAGTCATCGTGATAATTGAAGCTATCAATGACAGTTGTACCTACTAATTGGTTTTTCAACAAACTTACATTTCCTGATTGTGTTGGAAAACTTGGTAAGTCGAAGACAAATATTGCCTCCTCATCTTTTACATTATATCGTTCTTTAATGTCTGGAGGAAATTCACTCATCAACAAATAATCATTCGGCAAAAGCAATCTTTCACTTTCAATATTTTCAATCTTTGGATTGAATGGGTCAAGATTTGCCAATTGTAAATCATTGAGTGCAATGATTTTTTCTGAGCGATTATACAATTCAACAAAGTCAACTCCTCCAGTGGCAGGATGATATAAAATTTCATTGATCACAATATCAAATGGCGCCACTTCTTGGGGTATACCAAATTTTATGGTATCACTTAAGCTCAAAGCATTGCCAGCACAATCATAAACTTCAGAATTAAAACTGGTTTCATAGACGATGCCATCTACCATCTCTTCTGTAAATGTGACTTGCAGTTTCGCCGCGTCATCTTGATCGAGAATCGCTTCGTCGATAGACAAGTTAGGGTCAATTTCTATATCCAGATCTCCAAGAAAACTTGCTCCAAGTGCTTTTGAAAAATTCAACTGAATCTCATTTTCAGAAATGTATGATGCATTTAAAACTTTAAAGTTAGGAACTGTGCTAAGGTCGCTTGATACTGAATTTTCTGTACCTGGAGTTCCTCCTCTCAAATCCACACTTGCGGCCCAATTAGCTATTTCGACACAGGCTTCTTCTGTATCGATGCGCTCCAATGACCAGCCACCATCTGATTTATTAGAAGGGAATAATTTCTTAGAATATTCATAAGCATGAACGAGTCCAAAATTTTTATTGAAGAGTTGAATGAGCTCTCCATCATCTTTTAAATTTGGAAAATCTTCAAGACCTATCACATCGCCAAATGGACTTAAAGCAGCAACATCCTCGTCACTACAGATAATTACATAGTTTCCAGCTTCTAAAAGGTAATCAGGAAACAGCGCAGGATTGGGGTCAGCTATCAATTGATATTGATTGAGCTGGAAGCTCATGGAGCTGTTGTTATAAATTTCAATCCATTCTACCGCTGGAATGACTCCAAGAGAAGGGGAGATGTCTGAAAATATTTCATTGATTAATATAGCACCGTAGGACGCTTGGCTTATTCCCTCTAGTTTAAATGGAAAATTATCTGTGCTTAAATTGCCACAAAGGTCTTGAAGATCCATAAATGCAATGCTGTAATCTTCAACACCATTTAAGGGCTTGTCGAAAAGGACTTGCAGATTTTTTTGATCTTCTACATCAACAGCTACACTAATAGGTGCGATAGATCCAGGTTCAAGACGAATGGCTTCTAAAATATTAATATTACTTAGATCTAGAATTTCAGAAAATTTTAATTCTAGTTCGAATTCATCAATCGCTGATACATTCAATAATTCTGGTCCTTCATTATCCGTAAGGAAGCTTTGGATGACAATGTCATCAAAATAAAATTTGTCAGCTCTAGTAGCAGTATAAGAACAATGGAATCCAAAAAAACTTGCACAAGACGATAGGAAGCTGAAGTCTGAAATTGTTCCTTCCAATGTTAAGGGTCCACTTGCTGTATAATTGGTATAAAAATTCCAACTGCCATTAGGATATCTCTCCACCCGAATCCTTGCAAGGGCAGGTTCTGTTCCCAATGTGCTTTCTGGCCCTTCCCAAAGTTTTGTAGTTTGACCATCTTCCTTTTTGTAAAAATTTAAATGGTCAGTATTTCCAGATTCTCCAATTTCTAAATAATAGCCATTGGCTTGTTCTAAGTTAGCTTGATCAGCATTCAACCAAATTTGTAATTGATTAGAAGCAGAGGGACTAAAATCCATTAGAAAATAAAAATCCCATATCGTGCTATCTGAACTTTCAGAAGCAAGTACCAGCTGAGAAGTGCCCGCTTCAGGGGCATTCAGTCTGAGTACCTGATCTTCGACAATGAATTGATCAGTATCTCCAAGCCAAGTCGGATTTGCTGTAAAGTCTCCATCTGAAAAATTATCAGAGACTTGAGCAAAACATATTTGGCTCAGAAGGGTTAAATAAAGTAGTTTTAGTAGTTTATATTTCATAGTGTGAAAATACTAATAAAGCGAATGTGAAATATATATTTGTCTCTGAATTAATATCAATTTAATGAAGATAGCAGTAGTAGGAGCTACCGGAATGGTAGGAACCGTAATGTTGGAGATTTTAGCAGAAAGAAATTTTCCTTTCACAGAAATAATACCTGTGGCCTCAGCAAAATCTGTAGGTAAAACAGTTAGTTGTAAGGGTAATGATTATGTCGTGCAAAGCATGGAATCAGCGATTGCAAATAAACCTGCAATTGCCATTTTTTCGGCAGGTGGTAATACCTCAAAAAAATGGGCACCTGAGTTTGCCAAAGTAGGAACGACAGTCATCGATAATTCTTCAGCTTGGAGAATGGATCCAGATAAAAAACTTGTGGTTCCAGAGATCAATGCGAGTGCTTTAGAAAAGACAGATAAAATTATTGCAAATCCTAATTGCTCTACGATTCAATTGGTCATGGCCTTGGCTCCTTTGCATGAGAAATATAAGATTAAAAGATTGGTGATCTCTACATACCAGTCAATAACGGGTACAGGAGTACAAGCTGTTAGGCAGTTTGATAAGGAAGTCGCAGGTACTACTCCTGAGCAAGAAGATCAGGCTTATCCACATCCTATCTTTAAGAATTGCCTTCCTCATTGTGATGTTTTTCTTGAAAATGATTACACCAAAGAGGAAATGAAATTGGTCCATGAAACGAGGAAAATACTTTCAGATCAAAGTTTACGCATTACCGCAACCGCTGTTAGAGTACCTGTTGTAGGAGGTCATAGTGAAACGGTAAATGTAGAATTTGAAAAAAAACCAATAATAACTGAGTTAAAAGACATCTTAAATCATACTTCAGGCGTTGAAGTATTAGACGATGTGAATAATAACCTTTATCCCATGCCATTATTTGCCAAAGGGAAAGATGAAGTTTTTGTGGGAAGAATCAGAGCGGATGAATCACAAGAGAATAGCGTCAATATGTGGATTGTTTCAGATAATCTAAGAAAAGGCGCAGCTACCAATGCAATTCAGATTGCAGAGTATCTATTGAAAGAAGACATGCTTTAAATAAAAGCAATTTACCATAGTATTGAAGACATACAACTGCCGTACACATGAAAAAAAAACTAGTCCTTTGGGGCAAAGATGCACAAGATCAAAAGATTTTAGTAGCACTTGCACTCCGCGAAAAAGAAAATAAAGTTGACATCTACACCTTTAAAGAAAAAGATGCAACAGAAGTTTTTTACAATCTTTTAATGAATGAATGGCGCAAGGATAAAGAAGTTTCTTTTCCTGAAGAACATAAACATGTTGAAAGAGAACTCAGTGTAGCAGAAAGCATTTTACCCATTGATATTAAAGTTGATCAAGGCGATTTAATCCAAAGAGCTCAAACAGAATGGCATTTCATTGTGCTTTCTACCAAGCTAAGCCAATTGTATCATAATGAACTAGATGAATTTAAAGAGAAGATTGAGGGTCTATCTGAATTTCATGGAGAAACCTGGGAATCACTAAAAACATTTTGGTCGAAAGTACAAGAGCAAGTGCATGAAAAAAATCTTTTTAGAGATCATGCAGATGACTTAAGAAGTCGCACGAATGATCTTTTTGGAGCAATGAAACAATTCCGTCGAAAGATGGATCAAGATTTCAAAAAGTCTTCTTCTGAGTTTGTAGGACAGTTTAGTGAAAAACTAGATGATATTGAAAAGAGAGTGTCAGAGGGTTTGGGTCTAGGACCAATTTTTGAAGAGTTGAAAAACCTGCAAAATCAATTTAGAGATACTGCATTTACAAAAGATGATAGATCAAAGATTTGGAAAAGAATTGACAAAGCTTTCAAAACTGTCAAGGAAAAGAAATACGGTCCTGGAAGTAATCAATCTTCTAACGCAAGTTCACGTTTACAAAAGCGCTATGATGGCTTAATGAATGCCATCGGCAAAATGGAAAAATCTATCCAACGAGATCGTAAAGAGAAAGCATTTCAGGATACCAGAATAGAACGATCAGATGGACAGTTAGAAACGCAAATCCGCCAAGCAAAATTGAAGATGGTGGAAGAGCGTATAAAATCTAAAGAAATTAAATTAGCTGATATGAAAAAGACACAAGGAGAACTTGAGTCAAAAATGCAGCAAGAGAAAAAGAAAGAAGCAAAGAAAGCTGAAAAAGCTAAGATTGTAGAAAAGGAGGGAGAGATCAAAGAAAAGATTGCTTCACAAATTAAAGAAGATGCTGAAGCTAGGAATGTTGATAAAGATAAACTAGAACAAGCAGCCTCCGAGTTAAAATCAAAAAAGAAGCAGCCAGCCAAAAAGGAAGAAGCACCCATAGAGCCAAAAGATCCTGAAGCTCCAGTGGATGAAACAACTGATGCAGAACAAAAACAAGAAAAAGTAGAAGCGCCTACTACTGAAACACTTTTAGGCGCAGCTGGAGCCGTCTTATCAGAATCACTTAAAGATGTAGTCGATACCGTTAAGGCTATTGGTGAAGTTGTGGGTGATAAAATTGAAGATGCAGTAGAGGCAATGACTGAAGAAGAATAAGATCTCTCAAATAAATCATAAAAAAAAAGCCTTGCTAATTTCTTAATTAACAAGGCTTTTTTAATGCTATTATAGCTTATTATCTTTTGACCCATTTTTCAACAACAGAATCATTTCCGCTTGTAAGTTTGATGTAGTACATCCCACTTGCTAAAGCTGCTGTGTTGAAACCAAAGAAAGTATTTCCTTTTTGAATTTGCTCTCTATTTTTGGCCATTAATAATCTTCCATTTGAATCAAATAATTCAATGTTTCCGTCTAATGATTTATCAGAAGCAATAGTTACTTGTAGATAATTATCACCTGGATTCGGATATAGATTCATATCAAAGGCTAAATTTTCAACATCTGTTATGTCCGTAAGATTTGGATTAAGCACGATTGTTCCGGCGATTCCACCGTTGGCGCACTTAGTATCTCCTTCTGCAGTATTTACACAAACATCTGTATTGTAAGTAAACAAGTCTAGGATTTCAAAATCATCGACCCACCATCCAATACCAGCAGTATTTTCATCTGATGCAAATCTGAATCTGACTTTTACTTTTTCTCCTTTGTATTCAGATAAATCAGCATATGACGGAATCCATCCACCAGAATCTCCATTAAAAGCATATAAAAATGGAATAACAAATGTTCCATATTGTACAATGCCCGGATAGCCGTTTCTAATGAATTTTTGATCCAAATACTCCCATACGATTGACCCTTCTCTTTGCACTTGCACGATACCACCATCAACTCCTGGTTCAGTGCTATAAAAGTGTTGGAATTTAAGATAAGGATTGTCTCCTGGGACAGTAAAATAGTCTATGGATTGCATGACCTGATCTTCTTCGGTTGCTAAGTTTTGGATTCCAGCACTGTTGGAACCACTAAAGGCTCTTTCATCAGTATAGGACCAAGGTGAAAGACCTGCTAAGTCAATCAATTCCCATGCATCTTCCCAATCAGACTCACCATCTTCAAAATTATCGAAGATATTTCTTGTAGAATAAGTAGACTCATCAGTATTCAATGTATAACTGATATTTATCGTCTCTAAACTCTCCATAGATGGTATGGTCCAGCTAACAGAGTTTGCGCTTACATCTGCATTTCCAGGTCCAGATAATTCTTCAGTAAATCCTAATCCATCGACAAAGTCATCTGAGATGATCACATTGGTAATGGGATCATCTTTCCAGTTGGTAACTGAAATATCAACTTGAATTTCTTGTCCTGCGACAATCTCTTCAGTCACAGATTTTGTAACAACGATTTCTTTAACGATATATGGAGGTAAATCAAATCCTTCTGTACCATCTGAAGTATTGTTAGCATCTCCAGAGTCAGAGCTCCAACCTAAACCTCTTTTGGCAAAAGCAGCCCAGATCAATTCTTCATTCTCTCCACCATACATTTCTTCATCCACAAATAAAATGGCATCTCTACCATCTTCAAAACTAGGATTGCAACTCGTAAACTTCATTCCAGTTGTTACTAAATCAACTGCAATATTATTTCCTCCAGTTCCATATACTAAGTCACTATCAAATCCATATTTTTCAACCAATGCCCAATACATCTCCCACAACATTTGACACCATACTGCTCCAACGGCATGTACACCTTCTCCACTAATATCATTGTAAGTCCATGGATTGACTTCCATATCAGTTGAATAAGGGAAGCCTCTAATTCCAGGTCCATCTAAATTTTGCTTTGATACGTAAACGCCAATTCCTTTTTTCATAGGTCCTGTATCTCCTTCTCTTACTGAAGTAGCAAGTGCATAAAAATCACTCCATCCTTCTCCCATTTGCTCTGCACTTCCAAGACAAGTGGTACTTGGTCCTCCAACAAGTCTATTACTAAGACCATGTGTATATTCATGAATTACCACACCATTATCTAATGATCCATCTAGTTGCTCCGTATCATCCGCATTAGGTAATCCTATTGAAGCAGTAACAGGTCCGGAACTCAATGCAACTCTAAATTTATCACAATCTTCTTTTGGCAACATTACAGTTGGAATGGTTACTTGAGCAGCCCATATACCATCAGTATCTGGTGCAGGATCTAGGTAAGCATTTTCAAAATTACAAATGATAACACCAATCGCTCCAGCATCCTCTGCATGAGCAGACTTTTGAGCAAAGAAACATCCTCCTCGATCTACAAGGGCAATTTTTCCTGTTAAATCATTCACTAAAGGATTACACCCTTGAGAAGGAAATTCTGATTCATCACTCACGATATCTAATTCCCCAACTACTGGTATGTCAGTTACTGCAGCTCCATAAGTAGCTGTACCGCCATCATAAGTTCCAGCAATTCCTGCAGGTGATGTGATCGATACAACATCTGAAGGAGTAGAACCCCATAAAAACATTCTCATAACACCTCTAACGCCATCCACAGATGGAGAAAAGTTGGCATTATTTAAAGAACCAATATCGATACCTTGGTGCGATAAAGTCAAAACTAAGTCACCCGCAACTCCACCGGTATTTGTATGGTGTGTTTGTTGATAATTTCCTCCTGGCTCATCCCAACCATATGCATACATGAAATCATGAAAATAATTAGAAGCATAAAATAAATTTACAGTTGAGGCTTCTAGATAATTCTCTGGGTTTAAACTGAAATCTACTGGAAAATCAAATTGCAATTCTGTTCCACCATCTGGTTGTCCACCATTGTCTATGATATCATCTCCATTCTTATCAGCTCCAGCGTTAATATTATTACCTCTTGTAACGGTATAATCATCTACTCCATCTAAGTCGTCATCATGCCAGCCGAAAGGAGAAGAAATAGGATCAGCAGGTTCTGTTACTACTTCCATTGCACCCATTAAAGGATTACTAATTGGAAATACTAAAGCTTTATAGCTTTCTCCTGCTAGCATAGAAGGAATTGCATGTGAATGATCTTCAACACATGCTTGAGATAAACTATGATCTGTTTGATAATTACAGTGCAAAGTATTACTCTTTCTATTTATAATGTTTCCACTACTTGCATCGATAGTCAATTCCCAAGCATCAGCGTTTTTCTTCTTAAGCGCAGAAATTCTATAAACAAGAATGAATTCACCCGCATCATTTTTGATATAGCTTTTAATAGCATAAATATCTTGAAGCAGTTGCTCATCATTTTTAATTATTAGTGAATATCCAGTTCTTTGTTTTC
Organism: uncultured Saprospiraceae bacterium; assembly: GCA_937961455.1. Lineage (GTDB taxonomy): Bacteria > Bacteroidota > Bacteroidia > Chitinophagales > Saprospiraceae > CALGNN01. The sequence continues at coordinate 32,762 of CALGNN010000087.1, read as the reverse complement.
TATCAGCCATTTGGATTCCTTGAATGCCTTGATCTTTTGTATACACATCAAGTGCTTTGGCGAATCCAATATCATTACTTGATAGGGCGATTTTTGATTGGTAGTCTTTTTCAAAACTGTTGGCAAGAATCCTTTTTTTACCAGAATCCATTATTACCATATTTATTCTTCCCGATTCAATGGGGACTCCATTATAGGCTTGTTGTAAATAGACATGAAGCATGGACCGATTATTTCTTTTCGTCTCGTAAGCATCTGTTACAAGAATATTAGAAACATCCTCCACACCCAAATCATATTCAGGAGCTTGGAGTTTTACGAATTCTATGGCTTTCTCAGTTTTATCCGCAAACTGAGCAAATACATTGTAGCTGTTTGCTAACACAAACATTGCTATTAATAGAAAAGTCTTTTTCATATTTAAATTTTATGGAGCTTGAAAATACAGAATTTTTATAATTACTGATTGTGAATAAAAGAATAAGTTAAATTCCCGACCTTTGTTTTACTTATGTATAAAAGAAAAAAACTTAAAAATCTGATAGTTGGCAGAAAGCCTATTATCGATGCGCTTGTTGAAGGAGTTTCGATTGAAAAGATTTTTATCCAAAAAGGCATCCAAAAAGAATTTTTAGATGAGTTACTTCCATTAGCAAGTAATCAAAATATTCCTACACAATTGGTGCCTAAGGCGAAATTGATGGGCTTGACGGGAGCCAATCATCAAGGTGTTATTGCTTTGAATGCTGTGATTGATTATCAGCCTTTCGAAGAAATTGTTTCTAGAAAATTTGATCAAGGAGAAAACCCTTTGATCATTATGTTGGATGGGGTGACGGATGTAAGAAATTTTGGCGCGATTGCTAGATCTGCCGAAGTATTTGGTGCAGATGTGATTATTATACCACTTAAGGGCTCGGCGCTTATAGATGAAAAAAGTAATAAAGCCGCTGCAGGAGCTTTGAGTAGAATACCGATTTCAAGAGTAAAAAGCTTAAACATGACGGCCAAGTACCTCCAAAGTTCTGGAGTTAAAATGGTTTCAGCAGTGTTAAAAGCAGAAAATGCAATAATTTCTGTTGATATGAATGAACCGATGTGTTTGATTATTGGTTCTGAAGATAAAGGAATTCATCCCTCATTAATAAGTCTTAGTGATATTGAAGTTTCTATACCTCAAGTAGGAAAAACGGACTCATTAAACGCTTCTGTTGCCGCGGGGATAATTTTATATGAAGTACAAAGACAACGTAGTTTAAAATAATGCGTTTGTAATAAGTAATTGTAATAATATGAATCAAGGTATAAGATACATTTTTGGAGTGTTAAGCATATTCTTAGCCCTATTTTTTGTCCAATGTAAGTCTACGGCAGATACGACACAAGCCGTGCTTTCTAATGATCAAAAAGCCACTATTGAAAATGAAGCATTAGTAAATGCTTTGCTATGGAAAATTGAAGGAAATGGGATTGAAAAACCCTCTTTTTTATATGGTACCATTCATATAATTGATAAGGATGATTTTTTCTACCCTGAAAACACCTTAGAATCTGTTAATCAATCTGAGCAAATGGCTTTCGAAATTGATATGGACGATATGAATAATATTGGCAAACAAATGGGTATGCTCACAAAAGCCATAATGAAAGATGGCCAGACCCTAAGTGACTTATTAAGTGAAGAAGATTACAAGATTGTAAAAGATCATTTCGATGGTATGGGATTACCCATGCTTTTTGTCGAAAAAATAAAACCCATGTTTCTTACAGTTTTTGCCTCTGATGATATCGATCCAATGGCTATGCAATCAGGAGAAATGCTTTCTTATGAAATGCAATTGTATGAGAAGGCTCAAGAAAGGGACTTGAAATCTCATGGCTTAGAGACGATTGAATATCAAATTGGACTATTTGATAGCATCCCATACGCAGATCAGGCACAAATGCTAGTCGAAACTATCAAGGGTTCGGGAGAGGAAGGAGAAGAAGACATGTTTAAAATGATGGTGGATATGTACAAAAATCAAGACATCAATGGAATGTATGAAATGATGCTTGAAGAAGAAGAAGGCACAGCAGAATTTGAAGATATTCTTGTGACACAAAGAAATCGAAACTGGATACCCATCATGGCTGAAATGATGAATAAAAAAGCAACCTTTTTTGCTGTAGGTGCAGGCCACTTAGGTGGACCCAATGGCGTCATCAAATTGCTGCAAAAAGAAGGTTATAGTTTGACACCTCTTTCCCATATAAGTAAAATTTAATGCCTTTAATCCAATCCGTTAAAGGGATATTACCCAAATTTGGAGCGAATTGCTTCATAGCTGAAAATGCTAGCATTATTGGGGACGTAGTCGTTTCAAACGACTGTAGTATATGGTATAGCGCCGTTATCAGAGGGGACGTTTGTCCAATTAGAATAGGAGAAAAAACCAACATACAAGATGGAGCTGTTATCCATGGCACCTTCAATAAAAGTGAAACTCTGATTGGTAAAAATGTGAGTATTGGACACAATGCAATTGTGCATGGTTGCGTCATAGAAGACAACGTACTGATTGGAATGGGAGCCATTATTATGGATAATACTACTATTCAATCAAATGTAGTTGTGGCTGCAGGTGCTGTAGTTGCGGAAAATAAAACCTTAGAAAGTGGATGGATTTATGCAGGCATTCCTGCAAAGAAAATGAAGCCTTTAGATGAAGAAACTGCCCAGTTTTTCATCCATAGGACTGCTGAGAATTATATCAAATATGCCTCTTGGATTGATACTTAAGTATTCTTTATATCAAACCATAATTTAACGCCTCTATTATTTTCTTCTACATAATTGATACAAATTTCTTCTCCTGCTTCAATGGCAGTTTTTGAGATGATATCGATTCTTTCATTTTCAAAATCCATTTGAAAATAGGCATTGGGTTTTTCTGCATGATTGTATAAAGAGCCATATCCCAGTGCAATTGCCGCAGATTGCAGATCCTCACCCCAAAGAAAATAGTAGTCATGCAATCTTGTTTGATGAATCTTTTGTAAATCTTCTTTAGAAAGAATAATCACAGGGCAGGTTTCTATAAGACTTTCAGGATCCAAAGCTTCAGCAGTAAAAACTGCCTTACCCTTTCCTTCAAGTTCATGTATATACAAGCTCGGAATATGGAGCATAAATTTTCTTAAATTTTAAGAACGTGCAGCTGCTTCGACGGCTCTCCAAACTCTAAATACATTTTGATAACAGATCTTGGCGATGTCTTCTTCTGAATACCCCCTTCTCAAAAGTTCGGCTATAAGATTTGGAAATTGCGAAACATCTTTCAGCCCAGTCGGGAGAGAATCTCCAACACCATCGTAGTCAGAACCAAAACCTACATGATCAATACCTGCTAATTCAACAACCAAATCAATATGGTCTGCGACTTTTTCAACATCCGCATATAGTTTGGGATTTTCTTTAGCAAATTTGTCCGAAAATGCTTCAAATTCAGGAGTCCCTCGCTCTAGACCAAGTCCTTCGATCTCCTTGAAAAACTTTTCTCTGAGTTTACCATTTTGGTTTTGAACCTCACCATCTAAAAAAGTACTACCAAAATTGATTTGAATGACCCCACCGTTTTCTCCAAGTTTCTTGATCATGTCATCAGACATATTTCTTTCGAAGTCAGGCGTAAATCTTCTTGCCGAAGAATGAGAAGCAATGCAAGGGACATCTGTCATTTCCATGACTTGATAGAAAGTGTTATCCGATACATGTGAAATGTCCACCATAATCCCGACACGATTCATCTCTTTTACAACTTCAACACCAAAGGGACTTAGGCCTCCATGTGTACCTGTAGTATCATAAGAAGAATCACAAATGAGATTATCTTTAGAGTGAGTAAGCGTTATGTAACTGATTCCCTTGTTTCTGAAATAGGCAACATTTTCAATTTTGTCTTCAATGGGAGCTCCATTTTCCATTCCCATAGGAAGCGAAATAATTCCCTTCGCAAAGTTGGCTTCTACATCATCAGCAGTCATCGCGACAGCAAATTTATCAGGATGAATATCTGCGATTCCTGTCACCATTTGAATGAGTGTATCAGCAAGCTCTTTTGCACCTCCAGATTTTTGATATCCTGCAGGGATATAAATACTCATAAAAGGCGCATCCAATCCACCTTCCTTTGCTCTTACATAATCAAAGTCTCCTTTGTCTGTTTCGATAGGGATGGCTAGAAATTCTTTTTCCAATTTGAAATTCTGAACCCTAAGTCGATAGGGCAAATCTACATGACCATCTGTGATGATGTATTTATGAGCCAGTTCTTTAGCTAATTTATCATAATCTACCACTGCAATGCTTGTCTCAGGAGCGGTAAGAGGAGGCTCAATAGCTACATGGGATTTTTGGCTAGACTTGCATTGTATAAATATCAATAGGCATAAGGATAAGACTAAGTAACTGTACTTCATGACGAGATGTTTTCATAAAAGTAATAGAAAAATGCTATTCTCGATAAGATTATATTTTCACAAATTTCTTGGTCAATCTTCTTTCGTCATTTATGAATTGCAAGAAATAAGTGCCTGGAGCTAAATTGGACACATCTATCTCAAGGCCTCTATCATTATGTAATATGGAAGCAATGTGATGAAATTTTCCATCCAAGGAAATGATAGAAATACTACTATTAGTTAGATCGAAATCAAAATTAACATAAATAATGTCCATTGTGGGTACTGGGTAAACATGCAATCGGTCTTGCGTCAAGTCCCTTGATTGAACAGTAAAGGCATTACAACTGACTTCAATATTACCTTGAATAATGTCATCAAAATGATCGACAGGAAAAGGCTCATCGTCCATCTCGTAGCATAACAAATAAGAAACTTGTTCATGATTATGGGATTGCATGTCAAATAGTCCTTCATCAGTGCCTATCCCTTCAAACATTAAATATTTAAATGATGGGAAAATAATTTGATCAATAATAAAAGCCTTCCTAGATTGCCCATTAAATGAGATATCATAGATCGAGTCTACGATCCCAGATGCTTCTGGTGCATTGCCATTAATCCTATACAAAGTGTCTCCAACTTCAAGATCATAATTGTTAATTATTTCAGTTTTCTGATCTAATATGTATACTTTCTTCCCTTCTTGTCGCATATGCACTTCGTTTGTATACACACTGGTTTGATCTAGCACCCAATAGGCAATCTCGTCACTCCATTCATAATGTAAGACTTTAGTTGCATGTTCGAATTTCATGTAAATCTGACCGTTCAAATCTACTTCTTCAATAGCTTTTAGTTGATGATACATATCATCATGACCATAATCTGAATAGGAAATCTTTCGACCAAAATCAACCCATAGCCATTTAGAAGTTTCATTGAAATATTCAATCTGTGAAATGCCTATTGAGCTTGTACCAATGGCCAGAAATAATAACAGGAAGAATTTGCGTAGTCTTAAATTCATTTTTTAAAGTTTGATTTTTGTATGCCTTGTTCAAGTAAGATATTTATTAATGAATCAAAATTAGCATTAGACATAAATAATGATCAAAATTGACAACTTAAAGCCAAAAAGTGAACGAACGAACTACGGAGCAGTGGCGACCGACAGGTCGACAAGAGAGAGAATCGCGACTGCGCACTTAAACAAAAAGCCAAAAAGCAATAAGTCAAGATGGTCCATTCTTATCATATTGAAAAAAGCCTTCTTGGGAGGAAAATCTGCAAGAATAGAAGGGTTTATATTAATTACCTATCTAAATTTTCTCCAATCAATTTTTGAAGTGCTGGGAATTTGGTATCTGTATCGCCAACTTCTTTACGAAGCTTGATAAGTTCTTTTTTTAAACTATCAATCTTTATTTGATATGCGCTATCATTATAAGCATTGTGAGATTCTGTTGGGTCATTTTTTAAATCATAGAACTCCCAAGCTGGATCAGTAGATTCTTTCATTGCTCCGGTGATATCAAGGGGCATTCCATAAAATAATCCAAGTTTGTATCTATGGTCTCTTATAGCAAAATGTGCAGGACGCTCTGTTCTATGCAACCAATAACGATAGTACATAGATTGCCGCCAATCCTCAGGAGTGTTTCCATTGAGATTCGATCGAAAACTTCTACCTGAAATATAATTCTGCTTAGGTAGATCAGCATAATCAGCAAAGAGAGCGGGAAAATCAATGTTTAAAATAATATCATCAAGCGTGGAGCTGTCTTCAATTTCTTTTGGATATCTAATCACAAAAGGCATTCTAATGGCTTCTTCATACAACATCCGCTTGTCCATCATTCCATGCTCTCCTAAAAAATAGCCTTGGTCCGCAGTGTATATCACAACAGTGTTATCAAGTTGACCCGTTATTTCAAGTTCTTCTATAAGTTTTCCGATGTTATCATCAATGGCGGCTCCGCTTCTTAGAAAGTCTTTAACAAATTTCTGATAAGTAAATTTCCTTCGAGCGATGCTGTCTAATCCTTCTGTGTCAATGGGTAATCCCGGGTATCTATTTTGAGTCGTATCTTTTTGATCAGCGATCCATCTATCATGTAGAATACTCAGACTTTGACCGATGAAGCTTCGGGCGTTTGTGCTCGGGCCAAAGTCATATAAACTAGCAGGCTCTTCTATAATTACACCTTCAAGGAAGTCTGCATATCTTTCAGGATAGTCAAAAGGCTCATGAGTAGCTTTGAAATGAGTCATGAGAAAAAAGGGTTTGTCTGTTTTTCGATCTTGCAGCCATTCAATACTTTTGTCCCCAATAACATCTGCCGAAAACCCTTGGTATTCTTTGCCTCCCAAACCGCCATCTTGCCAGTTTTCTTTAGATTTTAATTTTGGATTGTGGTATTTGCCTTGACCAGGTAGGACTAAATAATAATCAAAGCCATTGGGTTCTTTTGTTAAATGCCATTTGCCAATAACAGCAGTTTCATATCCACTCGCTTGTAAGGCTTTAGCAATGTTCATACTATCAGGTTCAAGTGGGTCAGATAGCGAGTAAATATTATTTTGATGACTGTATTGTCCAGTTAAGATGCTTGCGCGACTGGGCACGCAGATAGCATTTGTCGCAAATACATTATTTAGCAACATACCCTCTTTAGCTAATCGCTTTATATTGTCATTTTTTGCATGAGCTTCAAGTGCACCACCATAGACGCCCCATGCTTGTGAGCTATGGTCATCGGACATGATAAATAGAATATTCGGTCTGACACCTTTATCAGATTTACATCCCAAAAGAAAGATGTAAAAAGTGATCAGAATAGTGAAAGGTAATTTTTTCAAGCTAGATGGAATAGTCTGATGAATTAATATGATCTATTTGTAAATTAATAATAATAGACCAACTAATTAGTCATTGTTATCAAACAACTAGGTCTTGATAAATTATTGTACTACAAATCCTTTTTCGATTTTACTATACTAATTGGCAATAAAGAAAAACGGGCAGTACAATATGCACTGCCCGCAAGGTAATTGGAGTTAGAGCCCGCAGGCAATATTTAACTATGATTCTTTATTTTGGTTCTGACCATTTTTAGCTTCTTCAATCTCTAACTTTGTATCATGTGCCTCTTTGCCCAAATAATCTGGGAGGTCCATACCAGCCATATTGAACAACTCTTTCAAAGGAGGCACGGACTTATAGAGTCCGCTGATGAAATTAGCAGTTGAGCTTTTTTCTCCTTGGCCACCACCACCTTCCCAGACAGTAACTTTATCAATGTTGATACCCTTGATAGCCTCTACTTGAGTTTTCACCAACTCAGGAAGCTTATCAGCGATTAACATAAGTACCGCTTCTTTTGGAGATCCGCCAGTTGCTTTAACCAGCTCATCAAAACCATCAGCTTGCTTCTTTAGTATTTCATAAAGACCCTTTGCTTCTGCTTCTTTCTTCATGAGTATAGCATCAGCTTCTCCACGTGCAATCCTTCTGTGTTGCTCTGCTTGAGCTTCTGCTTCTATTTCTAAACGGCGTTTCTCAATCTCAACTTTTACGATAATATCAGCCTCTCTGGTAGCCAATTCTTTTTTCGCTCTTTCAACCTCCGCTTCTTGCTCTGCTTTATAGGCTTCTGCTAAAGTATTTGCAGACTGAATTTTTTCCGCTGATGCTGCGCGCATTTCTGCTTCTGCCTCACGTTCCCTTCTTTCGGCATTCGATTGTGCAATTAGAATTTGTGCTTCATTTTGTCCTTTGGTAGCATTCGCTTGAGCTTCTGCTTCACCCACTTGTGCAAGGGCTTCAGCTGAGGCAACTTTGATTCTCTGATCTTGGTATGCGTTGGCTTCACCAATTGATCCATCTCTGTTCTTTTCAGATACAGATATTTTCGCGTCGTTTATGGCTTTCGCTGCTGCCTCTTTACCAAGCGCTTCTATGTAGCCAGATTCATCCTGGATATCTGTAACATTTACATTGATCAAGTGCAATCCAATCTTGCTCAACTCAGAACCAACGTTGGAAGAAACATTTGATAAAAATTTATCTCTATCAGCATTAATTTCTTCTATATCCATTGTAGCGACAGAAAGTCTCAATTGTCCAAAGATGATATCCTTCGCGATATCTTTAATTTCTTCTTGTGATCTTCCCAATAATCTTTCAGCAGCATTAAGCATGATCCCTGGCTCATTTGAGATACCTACCGTAAATCGAGAAGGCACACTTACCCTAATATTCTGCTTACTCAAAGCTCCTTGCAAATCCACATCAATGGAAATAGGTGTAAGGTCGAGGTATTCGTAATCTTGAATTACAGGCCAAACAAATTTGGCACCACCAGCAATACAGTTGGCTGACCCTCCTCCAGTTTTACCATAAATCACCAATATTTTATCAGAAGGACATCTTCGATATCTGGAAATGAAAAATAAGACCATTAAAAAAATCAGGCCTATAATAGCTGCTAAAAATATTAATCCGTTTTGCATAGTGTTTATAATTTTGGTTGGTTAGTTATTCGTCTTTTGTCACTAATAGTATATTTTTTTCAAGTACATCTAGTACTCTTATTTTTGTTCCAGTTGGAATACTTTTTCCTTCGGTAACAGCATTCAATTCTTTTACAGCGCCGTCAATAATTACATTTACTTTGCCTGATCCATTTTTACCTTCTGGGATAGGAATGTAAACCTCCCCGCGTTGATCAATGGTGTCAGATATCCGCATCGTTCCTGAATAGCTCAATTTAGCAAACTGCCATATCATATAGCTTACAATAAATAAGGCGACAATACCAGCAAATAAACCTGATAATAATGCTTTTGTAAAAGAACCTCCATCATTTAATACAAGGACTCCAGCCCATGAAAAAAATGTAAAAAAAGCTATAATCGATCTTACAGAGAATGCTGTAAATGACGGATCGATACTGTAATCACTTTCAACTTCCGCACTGACATCAAAATCTGCATCTCCGTCAAAATCTGCACCGATAAGACTCAGGACAAATTGGATCAAGAATAGCACACTTGAGATAATTGCCATCCCCCAAAAGATTTGATGCCCACTCGTTAAACTGTGCCACCAAGAATCCAGATTTAGTACAAATAATTTCATGTTGTTGAAATACTTTCTAATTAGCATTAAAATAACCAATTCTAGAGATACTTTTAGAATTGATTCGACCAAATGAAATATATCATCGGCTAAAAGACATCAATGCTTATTCGAATAAAATTTCAATTGATATTAAATAATTTTAAATTTGTTGCTCATATCAATTATTAAAGCGATAAGATGGCCAATGTTAAATTATTTTCAGGTAGTGCAACCGAATATCTTGCAGAACCCATTGCAGATTTTTATGGTTACGGATTATCAAAATGGGATTTGCATAGATTTAGCGATGGAGAAATGCAACCTGAAATACTTGAATCCGTAAGAGGACAATTTGTTTTCCTAATTCAATCCACTTTTGCACCTGCGGAAAATTTACTTGAGCTATTATTAATGATTGATTCCGTCAAAAGAGCTTCTGGCGATTACATCACAGCTGTTATTCCTTATTTTGGATATGCTAGACAAGATCGAAAAGACAAAGCCAGAGTGCCCATCTCTGCAAAGTTGATTGCAGATATTCTAGAAGCTGCTGGAGCTAACAGAATTATGACAATGGATTTTCATGCTGACCAGATTCAAGGCTTTTTTAAGATTCCAGTGGATCATTTACAAAGTGATGCCATATTTATTCCAGTTCTTGAAAAAATGGATCTTTCAAATCTTGTCTTTGCTTCTCCTGACGTAGGAGGTGTGAAGAGAGCAAGAAAATTTGCCTCTTATTTTGGATGCGAAATGGTGATCTGTGATAAGTATAGAAAAAAAGCAAACGAAGTAGCTGGAATGACAGTAATAGGAGAGGTTGATGGTAAAAATGTGATGTTGGTAGATGACATCGTTGATACAGCAGGAACTTTATCCAAAGCCGCCAAAGCTCTTATTGACAAAGGTGCAAATAGTGTGAGTGCAATGACGACACATGCTGTGTTATCTGGTAAGGCCTATGATATTATCGAAGAATCAGTCCTTTCTGAATTATATGTTTCTGATACCATTCCTTTGAAAAGAAAGAGTGATAAAATCAAAGTAATTTCATGTGCGAAAATATTCGCCAAAGCAATCAGAAATACGCACGAACATCGTTCGATTAGCGCCTTATTTGTTGGAGAATAATTCTTTAACAGAAGCGAAATTTCATTATATAATTCAATTAAAGTTCATTACCTTTGCGACCCATTTTAAAAGTGAGTCTTATGGATATCGTAGCAATAGATGCACAACAGAGAGATGTAAGCGCGAAAAAAAGCGCTATGACCCTTCTTAGAAAAGAAGGTAATGTTCCTTGTGTATTATATAGTAAAAATAAAGTGAAACATTTAAGTGTTTCAAAAAAGTCATTAAAATCATTGATTTATACGCCTGCCTTTAAATTGGCAGAGATTTCATCACCTGATGGTGTAGACAAATGCATTTTAAAAGATGCACAGTTTGATCCAGTATCAGAAGAAATCTTGCATGTAGATTTTCAGATTTTAGAAAAAGGCTCACGAGTAAGCGTAAATATTCCAGTTAAATTTACTGGAAACTCTCCAGGTGTCATCGAAGGTGGAATTTTATATCCTAACCTAAGAAAGATAAAAGTAAAAGCTGCACCAGAAGATTTGGTAGACGTCATTGAAATGGATATCTCCAATTTGCAATTAGGTGGTGCAATCAGGGTAAGAGATATCGTAGTTAGAGAAGGAATAGAAATTATGAACAATCCAGGTATTCCTGTTGCTACGGTTGAGACTCCAAGAGCTCTTAAATCTGCACTTGATGCTCAAGCTAAAGGTGAAGATGCAACTGAAGAAGGAGCTGAAGGCGAAACAGCTGAAGGCGGTGATGCAGCAGAAGGAGCAGCACCAGCAGAATAAAACCTTACAAAATATAGTTTTAAAGAGCCGAAATTTATTTTCGGCTCTTTTTTTGCAGTAACACATTATTGATAACCCTAATATGTTGTTAACTGATAAATAGAACTATATTTTGAAAAAACAAACATTGGCTCTCATTCTTATTGCAGCATTTGGAATGAGTATTTCCTCTTGTTCAATCGTTTTTAGTAAAACGAATGATTTTACCACCAATAAGAGTAGACAAAAGAAAACCAGACCAGCCAACAGGCCTCAGGTAGCAAAAGCTCCCATAGAAGAAATTGAAAAACAAGAAGAAACTGTAAGGCCCTCTGTTACGCTAAGTAGGGCAGAGCTTGAACTGCGAACCTCCATTATAAGCAAAGCAAAATCTTTGAAAAATATTCCGTATCTATACGGTGGAAAAAACAAAGGCGGTTTCGACTGCTCCGGGCTTACCAAATACGTTTTCGACCAGCATAAAATAAAAATTTCACAGGCCTCATATGCCCAAGCTAAAAATGGCATCCCCATTGATTTGGACAAATGTAGAGCAGGTGATTTAGTCTTTTTTGGACACGGTACTGTGATCAATCATGTTGCTTTGGTTGTATCAGCCAATAAATACAAGCTCCAGGTGATTCATAGTACTTCTTCAAAAGGAGTAATTGAAGAAGATATCTTAGCTTCTAACTATTGGAAGCCTAAGGTTTTATTTGCTAAAGATATTATTACACAATCAATTGCTAGTAAATAATTGAACTTTTGGTTCAGTAATTCATTTGTAAATAGGTAATACCTTACTATGTTAAATATTATTTTATTCGGACCTCCAGGTTCGGGAAAAGGAACCCAAGCAGCGTTGCTCGTGGAAAAATTTGAACTCATTCACATATCGACCGGAGATCTCTTTAGATATGAAATGAAAAACGATACTGAATTGGGCTTGAAAGCCAAAGACTTTATTTCTAAAGGATTATTAGTACCAGATGAAGTAACGATTGGTATGCTTAAAAATAAACTTGATAAGCATCCCGAAGCAAAAGGATTCATTTTTGATGGTTTTCCTAGAAACATTGATCAAGCCGCAGCATTGGATGCCTTACTTGATTCGAAGGATCACAAGATAGTAGGGCTTTTTGCACTTGAAGTAAGTGATGAAGAAATCATAGCGAGACTTTTAAACAGAGGAAAAACCTCTGGAAGATCTGATGATCAAGACGAATCAATAATTAAAAATCGTCTTAAAGTTTATAAAGATGAAACCGCTCCAGTGTTTAAACATTACGAACAATCAGATAAGGCCTTTAATATTAATGGCGTTGGGAATATTGATGAAATTCAAGAAAGACTTTCAAGTAAAGTAAATTCCTTACTTTAAGCCCAGAAAGTAACATTTCATGGCAAATCAGAATTTTGTAGATTATGTAAAAATCTACTTTACTAGCGGAAACGGAGGCTCTGGCTCTACCCATTTCTTAAGAAGTAGACTTACATCTAAAGGTGGTCCTGATGGCGGAGACGGAGGTCGAGGAGGCCACATCATTTTGAAAGCCAATAAACAGCTCTGGACGCTTTTACACCTCAAGTACAAGAAAAATATAAAAGCAGGTCATGGTTCTCATGGTTCTGGAAGTCATAAGACCGGCATGGATGGTGAAGACATTATCTTGGAGGTTCCATTAGGTACAGTTGCTAGAGATTTTGAGTCTGGCAAAATAATGTTTGAACTTACAGAACACGACGATGAGGTAATTCTATTAGAAGGTGGTCGAGGTGGCAAAGGAAATGCCCACTTTAAATCTTCGACCAACCAGACTCCACGCTATGCCCAAGAAGGAGGAGAACTGAAAGAAGCATGGTTTATATTAGAATTGAAAGTTTTAGCAGACGTAGGATTAGTGGGTTATCCCAATGCTGGAAAGTCAACCTTGCTTGCTGCAGTTTCAGCAGCTAAACCCAAAATAGCAAACTATGCTTTTACAACCTTAAGCCCAAATTTGGGAATTGTAAAATATAGAGATAATCGATCCTTCATCATGGCAGACATTCCTGGTATCATAGAGGATGCACATCTGGGCAAAGGCATTGGTATCCGATTTCTTAAACATATAGAAAGAAATACCTTATTGCTTTTTATGATTCCTGCAGATACAGATAATATTCGCAAGGACTTCAAGGTCCTATTAAATGAACTGAAAGAATATTCTCCAGAACTTTTAGACAAACCAAAATTGCTGGCTATATCAAAAAGCGACCTCATTGATGAAGAATTAAAACAGATGCTTGAAGATGATATCCCAAAGGAAATCGAATCATTATTTATTTCTTCTGTAACTGGTGAAGGTCTTGATCAATTGAAAGACAAAATTTGGACAATCTTAAATAAGTAAATTATTCTTCTTCTTCGTTGTGTTCACCTTTCAAGTGTGAACCAATTTGGGTAATCGCTCCACCCATACTATCGAAAAATGGATTCAGAGTCTTTAGGGAATTTTTGGTTTTTTGATAGGCCCCGTCCAAGTACTCATAACTGAAGGAATCCGCTGTATTTTCTTTACTAATAAATCTAGACTGCGCTCCAAATAGAAGTACAGAACTATAGGAAAGCAGAAATATCAAAGCAAGAATGATAGCTCCTGCAATTTTATTGATGTATTGGAAACTTTTGTTTTTAAATGAAAATTTGACCTCTTTGTCAATCAAAGAAATTAAAAAGTAAAAGAAAATGACAATTAAACCCAAGGCGATCCACCAAGAAATTTGATCACTTAAAAAGCCCAAGCCAGCTATAATTTTTCCCAATCCAGGAATCGCCTTTAAGCAAGCCCAAAAGCTAAGCATAGCGGCGATAAACATGATAATTCCTCTGAAAAATCCTCTGGAATATCCTAGAAATAGACCTAAAATAAGACATAGTACTGCAATAATATCAATTGTCATGCGGGTAATTTAATCATTGTTATCACAATATTTAAGGAAAAAAATATCGTTTTATGAATCCCTGAGTAGAAAAAGGAATAAAATTTGAACAATATTGCTTACAAAAGGCTTTTTATTACGCAACAGGCTTGTGATAGATATGATAAAATTCTATATTTAAGAGACTGAAGTATACATGAAAACAATTTATTCCATATTAACCGCATTTTTATTGGTCTGCAATATAGCCTACGCTCAAGGACCTGAAATTGAAATTCCCGCAATGCCCAAGGCATTTCTTATCGGAGAATTTGAATCCAACTATGAATTGCTTATCCAAAATTATGATCAAATGCTTATGAGTGTTTGTGAAAACGATATGGAAGTTGCTTTTGAAAAATGGACCAACTTTCTAAGTGAAATGGAAGTCTATTCAAATGAAGTTGGATTTGATCTAAGAGGCATAAAAATTTGGTTAAATGTATTCTGGAATGCGGATGGAACCATTCGTCATATCGCCTTCTATCCAAAAGCTAATTCCAAAAACATGCAATACGAAGAATTGTCTGTTTTCTTTGAAAAGTTCACACAAGAATTTCAAATGGAATTGCCTTCTGATGTAAAATATTCTCACTACGGTAGTGCCTCATTTCCTACTTTTTACACTTTTAGTGCAGGAGAAAAAGAGTAATTTTTCACAACCACAAGTTTGTAGTAAGTTTCCGTTTCTCATTTTCTGAGAACTATTATAATTTTTAAATTATATATTTTTGTAATATGTTATATTTGTTTGAAACTTATTCGCAATATGGCTCAAGTTAAATATACCGAAGATAATATTCGTTCACTCGATTGGAAAGAACACATTAGGTTAAGACCTGGTATGTACATTGGGAAATTGGGCGATGGATCAGCAGCAGATGATGGTATTTATATATTGATAAAAGAAGTCCTAGATAATAGTATCGATGAGTATGTTATGGGTCATGGCAAGACGATCGAAGTAGATATCTTAGATGGGATGGTTCGGATAAGAGACTATGGAAGAGGGATTCCTCTTGGTAAAGTAGTTGATTGTGTATCCAAAATAAATACAGGCGGAAAATACGATTCAAAAGCCTTTAAAAAGTCTGTTGGACTTAATGGAGTAGGAACCAAAGCAGTCAATGCACTTTCATCCAACTTCAAGGTGCAATCCATGAGAGAAGGAAAGGTGAAAACTGCCGAATTCGAACGCGGTGAATTGACCCTAGATGCAAAACTTCAAAAAACTGCCATGGAAAATGGCACAAGCATAGAGTTTATTCCAGATGACAAAATCTTCAAAAAGTATAAATTTGAATTAGCTTATATAGAAGAGCAATTGTGGAACTATGCCTATCTAAATGCTGGTCTCAAGCTAAAACTAAATGGGAAAATCATTCAATCTAAAAATGGATTGCTTGATCTACTCACGAACAAGACCAATGTTGAAGAATTGAGGTATCCAATTATTCACTTGCAAGGTCATGATATAGAAATTGCTTTAAGTCATGGTAATCAGTATGGCGAACAATACCACTCATTTGTAAATGGTCAAAATACGACGCAAGGTGGAACCCACCTTCATGCATTTCGAGAAGCCATAGTCAAGACCATAAGGGAGCATTACAAAAAAGATTTTGATACTAAAGATATTCAGTCTGCCATCGTAGGTGCGATCAGTGTAAGGGTAGAAGAACCCGTTTTTGAATCGCAAACCAAAACCAAATTGGGCTCACAAAGTATAGCTCCTGAAGGAAAATCGATCCGATTATTTGTAGGTGAATTCGTCAAGAAACATCTTGATAATTACCTCCACAAAACACCTGAAAGTTCTAAAGCACTGCTTAGCAGAATTCAGCAATCAGAAAAGGAAAGAAAAGAAATTGCAGGCATCAAAAAGCTTGCAAATCAAAGAGCTAAAAAAGCCAATCTCCATAATAAAAAGTTGCGTGACTGCAGAGTCCACTTGACAGATAAAAAAGGAGACGAAACAAAGAAATTAGAATCTTCCATCTTTATCACTGAGGGAGATTCAGCGAGTGGTTCCATTACTAAGGCAAGGAATGTAACTACACAGGCCGTTTTTAGTTTGAGAGGTAAGCCGCTAAATTGCTACGGGATGACAAAGAAAATTGTCTACCAAAATGAAGAATTGAATTTACTACAACATGCCTTAGATATCGAAGATGGTATTGAAAACTTACGCTACAATAAAGTGATCATTGCCACAGATGCTGATGTGGACGGTATGCACATTCGTTTATTGCTGTTGACTTTTTTCTTACAGTATTTCCCAGAACTTGTGCGCCAACATCATTTATTTATTCTTGATACTCCATTGTTTAGAGTTAGAGACAAGAAAGAAACTTTTTATTGCTATTCGGAAAAAGAAAAGCAAGACGCCATGGCTGCTTTAAGAGGAAAGCCAGAGGTAACACGATTCAAAGGTTTAGGAGAGATATCCCCTGATGAATTTGAAGACTTTATTGGATCCGGAATGCGTACAGACCCTGTCTTAATTGGAGGAAGTATGTCTATTGAAGAAATACTTTCTTACTATATGGGGAAAAATACGCCCATGAGACAAGAATTTATCATTGAGAATCTCAAAGTTGAAAAAGACACCATCACTCCAGATCTGGAAGAAATTGTCTAATTCAAGAACCTTATCTGACTTTTTGTCTTTATTTTAATGAAGAAAAGGATGTTTCGCATCCATGGCATGTAACTTGACTTATCCTTATATGCAGTGTAACATTTTTTCAAACAGACACAATGACAGATAGATGATAAAGGATTTTTTTGAAAATATGTATTTGGATCATCCTCAAGGAGACGAGCCAGACTTTATGCCAATGTTTTCAGTAAATGAAGAAAACGATGAACATAAGGATGAGCAATATCCAGATCAATTACCACTATTAGCTTTAAAGAATACCGTCTTATTCCCAGGTATGGTCATTCCCATAACCATCGGAAGAGATAAATCCATAAAAGCTGTAAACAAAGCTTATTCAGACGATAAATTTATAGCCGTACTTTCACAAAAAGATGTTAATATAGAATCTCCTCAAAAAGATGATTTGTATAGCATCGGGACAGTAGCAAGGATTGTCAAATTACTCAAGATGCCTGATGGTACCATAACGGCAATTCTTCAAGGTAGAAAAAGATGCAACCTCTTGGAAATGGTTACAGACAATCCTTTCATGATTGGAAAGATTCAGTCGCTAGCTTACCAAGAAGTTGAAAATGCTCTGGAGTACGAAGCCCTTGTTTCAACCATAAAAGACAAGGCAAAAAAAATCATAGGACTATCTCCTAATATCCCAAGCGAAGCTGTAATGATGTTGAAAAATATCAACAGTGATAATTTTATTTTAAATTTTCTCGCATCCAATCTCGGTATTTCTATAGAGGAGAAACAAAATTTATTAGAAGATGATAATCTTGTCCAAAAAGCGACTGACATACTTGCTTTCATGGATCATGAATTACAATTACTCGAACTAAAAGATCAAATTGAATCTAAGGTTAGAGTTGATATAGAAAAGCAACAAAGAGATTACTTTTTGAATCAACAAATGAAAATGATTCAAAAAGAATTGGGTTCAAATCCTCAAGAAGAACAAATAGAAGCCCTTCTCCAAAAGGCAAAAAATAAAAAATGGTCTAAAGAAATTCAAAGCGCTTTTGACAAAGAAATTAATAAAGTAAAAAGGATCAATCCACAGGTTGCAGAGTATTCTGTTGTCCTTAATTATCTGGAATTGATGCTTGACCTGCCTTGGAATGAATATACCACAGACAATTTTGATCTTAATAAGGTTAAAACGGTTTTGGACAAAGATCACTTCGGTTTAGAAAAGGTGAAAGAAAGAATTATAGAGCACTTAGCTGTCCTTAAACTGAAGGGAGATATGAAAGCTCCGATACTTTGTTTAGTAGGCCCTCCAGGAGTTGGTAAAACCTCTTTGGGTAAATCTATCGCTCATGCTTTGGATCGAAAGTTTGTGAGAATGTCCTTAGGTGGATTGCATGATGAGTCAGAAATCAGAGGCCACCGTAAAACATACATCGGTGCAATGCCTGGGAGAATTATCCAGTCCTTAAAAAAGACAGGTTCATCTAATCCAGTTTTTATTTTGGATGAAATAGATAAAGTGGGGAAAGATTTTAGAGGTGATCCTAGTTCTGCGCTTCTCGAAGTTTTGGATCCAGAACAGAATAGTACCTTCCATGATAATTACCTTGACCTAGAATATGACTTGTCAAAAATCCTATTTATTGCGACGGCCAATTCACTGAGTACGATTCAGCCAGCCTTGCTAGATCGAATGGAAATTATTCATATTTCAGGATATTCAACGGAAGAAAAAATCGAAATTGCAAAACAACATTTGATTCCACAGCAAAGAACAAATCATGGTTTGAAAGCCGCCAACATCAAATTGAGTCCTAAGGTGATTGAATATGTGATTGATTTATATACCAGAGAAAGTGGTGTGAGATCGCTTCACAGACAATTAGGTGGTCTCATGAGATCTGTGGCAAAAAGTGTAGCAATGGAAGAAGAATACAGTCCTTCTTTGTCCATTGAAAAAGTAAAAAAGATTCTTGGTCCAGAACGATTTACAAAAGATCGATATCAAAGAATGAATGTGCCAGGTGTGGCTGTAGGATTGGCATGGACGAGAGTAGGAGGAGATATTCTCTTTATAGAATCAAGCTTGAGTACAGGCAAAGGCAAACTCATCCTAACTGGAAACTTGGGAGATGTCATGAAAGAATCTGCTACAACAGCTTTATCCTATTTAAAAGCTAATAGTGAGTCTTTAGGTATTGAAGCAGATTTATTATCAAACAAAGATATTCATATACATGTGCCTGAAGGAGCAACGCCAAAAGATGGACCCTCAGCAGGAATTACCATGTTGAGTTCTTTAGCTAGTATTTTTACTAAAAAACAAATCAAACCTTATCTTGCAATGTCAGGTGAAATTACCCTTAGAGGAAAAGTTTTGCCTGTTGGAGGGATTAAGGCAAAAGTACTAGCTGCTAAAAGAGCAGGAATGAAAGAAATTATGCTTTCTTCAGAGAATGAAAAGAATGTAGATGAGATAAATGATGCCTATATTAAAGGCTTGACATTTAAATATGTGCAAAATATGGAACAAGTATTAGCACACGCTTTGGATTTACATTCGTTTTAGTTTCGTTAAATACTTGTTAAAAAATTAACCTTTTGCAATTTTAGACTGTCATACATCTTAAATAAGCATTACTAAATTAATTAGTCAGAGATGAAAAGGTGTGGAATATTATTGGCGTTTTTACTTTCTAGCGGAATCTTGTTTGCACAAGTACCCGCAGACTCTACCATTGTACAATTTTCAGGATTGGTTTTAACAGAGGAAGAAGGAGAATTGATTCCACTTGAATATGTCAATGTATATTTCAAAGAAAATACAAGAAGGGGTGTTGCAACAGATGAAGATGGATTCTTTTCCATAGTGGGAAGAAAGGGAGAGACCGTGATTTTTTCAGCGGTTGGTTTTGCTACAGTTGAATACACCATACCAGATAGTTTAGAAGATAATAGATACACGATGTATCAAATTTTAGATCAGGAAGCTATAATGCTAACAGAAGCATTTGTTTATCCGTGGCCTAGTAAAGAACATTTCAAAATTGAATTTTTAGCCTTAGATGTAACAGATGAATTACAAGCTATTGCAGATAGAAACTTAGCCAATAATATTTTAGAAAGAATGGTAGAAGAAGTGCCCTCTGATGGCAACGAATCTGCCGACTATTATACAAGAGCCCGAGCCCAGCAATACTATTATGAGGGCCAATATCGTCCGATGAATATCCTAAATCCTATTGCTTGGAAAAAATTCATTGAAGCATGGAAGAATGGAGACTTCAAAAGCGAAAAGAAAAAATAAGTTCTATTGTTGAGATAAACATCAATTCCAATACCTATTATAAATAATTTGCATAAGTATGGCATTGCATTTGCTTCAAATGTTTAGCAATGTATTACATTTGCGCACTTAAGAGTATTGATCCATGAAAGTAACAGAGCATTTCGAAAAGGCAGATGGCAAAACCCTAATTTCTTTTGAGGTATTACCTCCTCTAAAAGGAGGGAGTATGTCAGGGATTTTTAAAACTTTAGATCCATTGATGGAGTTTAAACCTCCATTCGTTGATGTAACTTATCACAGAGAAGAGTATATCTACCAGCAGCATGCTAGTGGATACTATGAAAAGACTGCCATCAGAAAAAGACCTGGAACGGTTGGTATCTGTGCCGCACTTATGCATAAATATGGTGTGGATGCAGTTCCTCATTTGATCTGTGGAGGTTTTAAGGTTGCAGAAACTGAAAATGCCTTAATAGATTTAAATTTCCTCAATATCAACAACGTGCTTGCTTTAAGAGGAGATGCCATGGAATTTGAAAAACATTTTTCTCCAACTGAAGGTGGACACAAATACGCAGTTGATCTGGTTACACAGATTAAAAAAATGAATGAAGGAATCTATCTTGATACCAATATTGAAAATGGATCAAAAACAGAATTCTGTGTGGGTGTCGCAGGCTATCCTGAAAAACATTTTGAAAGCCCAAATTTGGAAACAGATTTAAAATATCTCAAAGATAAGGTTGATGCAGGGGCAGATTATATTGTAACTCAAATGTTTTTTGACAACAGTAAATTTTTTGCATTTGTAGATGCTTGTAGAAAAATTGGAATCAACGTTCCCATAGTTCCAGGATTGAAACCTTTAACTAAAGGATATCAATTAAAGAGCATTCCTAGAATGTTTTACATTAATATGCCTGACGATTTAGTTAGCGAAGTCCAAAAAGCATCAGATCCTAAAATGATTAAAGAAATAGGAATAGAATGGTGCACCGCTCAATCGAAAGAATTAAAAGAGTATGGAGTGCCTTGTCTGCATTATTACACGATGGGAGATGCAAAAAGCTTTCAAAGAATCGCAAAAGCTGTATTTTGATGATCTAATTCATCAAATATGAAAGGGTTTAAATTTTTAAGCTTAACACTAATTTTCTTTTTTCAATTTTGTGGGCTTTATGCTCAAATACAATCTCCCGAAGATTTCTTACCCACGCACTATGGGGAACATTTTACACCTCATCATCTTCAGATTGCCTATTATCAACATGTAGCAGATCAGTCTGATCAAGTTATACTGCAAAATTATGGTAGAACCAATCAACAAAGACCCTTATTAGTTGCCTTTGTTTCAACCAAAGAAAATCTAGATAACTTAGAGCAAATTAGAATGGACAATTTGATGAGAACAGGACTCATCGAAGGGACGCCGTCTAGCAACATCCCAATTATTTGGATGAGCTTTGGTGTCCATGGCAATGAAGCCGGTGGTCCCGAAAGTGCCATCAATGTAATTCACAAACTGATGAATAAATCTGATGCTGAAATTCAGAATTGGTTAAAGAATACCATTGTCGTGTTAGACCCTTGCATTAATCCAGATGGTAATTCCAGATATACGCATTGGAATTGGAATGCAGCAAACAAAATCTTGAATCCTCATGTTGAGTCAAGAGAACACAACGAACCCTGGCCTGGAGGAAGAGTGAATCATTATCACTTTGATTTAAATAGAGATTGGGCATGGCAAACACAAATAGAGTCTCAGCAAAGAGTAAAATTGTACAACCAGTGGATGCCACAAATCCATGTAGATTTTCACGAACAAGGATATAATAGTCCTTATTATTTTGCACCCGCAGCCGAGCCATACCATAATTTTATTAGTCCATTTCAAAGAGCCTTCCAGACAGAGATCGGCCAAAACCACGCACGTTATTTTGATGAAAATGAGTGGTATTATTTTACCAGAGAACGCTTTGATTTATTCTACCCAAGCTATGGTGATACCTGGCCCACTTTTAATGGAGCTATCGGAATGACTTATGAACAAGCAGGTCATAGCACAGCTGGGAAAGGAATCATTCTTGATAATGGAGATACCCTTAGCATTCGTGATCGTATTGATCACCATACGACTACAGCATTATCCACCATTGAGATAAGCTCAGAAAATGCATCAAGATTGTTAAATGAGTTTAGTGATTACTTTAAAAAAAATCAGCAAAGTCCACCAGGTAAGTATAACACTTATGTGGTAAGTAAAGACAATGATGCGGCCATGCTCAAAGACTTTAAAATGCTTCTATTCCGCCAAGGCATTCAATATTCTTATGCGTCTAATGATAGGAGCATTCGAGGCTACAATTACAGACAAGCAGCTGAAGGGAGTATGATGGTGAAAGAAGGAGATATTGTAATAAGTGCCCATCAACCGAAAGCCATTTTAGTGCAGGTGTTAATGGATCCTGAAGCTGAATTATCAGATTCAATTACTTACGACATCACTGCTTGGTCATTACCATATGCCTATGGATTCAAAGCCATTGCCTCTAAAGAAAAAGTGTCCGTGCAAACAGATTGGCAAAATAACGAGATTGCTGCATTCCCTGAATATGGAGCTGCCTATGCTTATGTACTAGAAGGGCAGTCCCTTTCAAGTGGAGCCCTTATGGCAGACCTATTTAAAAAAGGAATAAATCTTAGATTCGCAAAGAACCCATTTAGCATTAAAGGGAAAAAATATCCAAGAGGATCATTAATAGTAGCAGCCGCTGATAATCGAAAATTTAATGGTGACCTTGCTAAAACAATGAGTGAATTAGCTAGAAAAAATCGAAGTCTTTTACAAGAATTGACGACAGGTTTTTCTGACTATGGCAAGGATCTCGGAGGCTCAAATTTTGAGCTGCTCCAAGAAAAAAAGATTATGATTGCTTATGGTGACAATGTCTCTTCTCAAAACTATGGACACATTTGGCATGTCATGGAAAATGAATTGCAATATCCTTTTTCAGCTGTAACTTGGGAGGATATGAATACATCAATTCTCGCAGATTATGATGTCTTAATTTTACCTGAAGGAAGATACAATATGTCCGATGATTGGGACAAAGTTTCTGATTGGATAAGAGGGGGAGGTACACTCATCGCTGTTGGGAATGCCGTTGAATCTTTAACCAATGCTCAAGGACTTTCTATAACAAGGAAAGAAAGGCCAAGCAAAGAAGATGATGGGTCATTACCTCGTTATGAAAACAGAGAACGTGATTTTATCAGCAGTTATATTCCAGGTGCCATTGTGAAAAATACAATGGATAACTCGCATCCTTTGGCATTCGGATTTGATGATTACTATTATTCACTAAAAACCTCTGGAGCTTCTTACGAATTTTTAGAAAGAGGATGGAATGTGGGTGTAGTGAAAGGTGAAGCGCAGACTCATGGCTTTGTTGGAGTGAATGCTAAAAAATCCTTAGAAGACTCACTGAGCTTTGGCGTCGAATCTGTTGGAAGAGGACAAGTAGTTTATCTGGTGGACAATCCAGTATATCGGGCTTTTTGGAAAAAAGGCATTCAACTTTTTAGCAATGCCATATTCTTTAACTAGACTAATTTTTCTTTAAAAAAATCGATGCTGCGTTTCCATGCAAGTTTTGCTGCAGCTTCATCATATCGTGGGGTAGAATCATTGTGAAAGCCATGATTTACATCAGGGTACATATGAGCAATGTATTCCTTTTCATTCGCCTTTAAAGCCTGCTCATATTCAGGCCAACCTTTGTTGACACGTTCATCCAATGAGGCAAAATGTAGTAATAAGGGAGCTTTTATTTTTGGGACATCTTCGGAGTCTGCTTGCCCACCATAGAACGGAACGGAGGCTAACAATTCCGGAACTCTCACAGCCATCATATTAGAAATCCAGCCACCAAAACAAAATCCTACAACGCCAATTTTACCATTACAATTAGGATGGGTTTTCAAATATTCAAATGCAGCAATAAAGTCTTCAAGCATTTCATTTTTATCCCTTTGTTTTTGAAGAGCTCTCCCTTCATCATCTGTGCCTGGATAGCCTCCCAGTGGAGTCAAGGCATCTGGGGCCAATGAAATAAATCCTGCAAGCCCAGCCCTTCTTCCTACATCTGCAATGTGCGGATTCAGTCCTCTATTTTCATGAACCACAATTATCCCTGGCAATTGATTGTTGAGGTTTTTTGGTTTTGATAATTGTCCTTTTATGGATCCACCTCCTTTGGCAGAAGTGAATGCTATAGTTTCTATATCCAATCGAGGGTCATCAACTTTAACCTGAATGTTATTTTTATAGTCCGGAGAAACACATTGCAACAGGCTCGCCACAGTCAACCCTCCAACTGCATAGACTGACAACTTTTCAATAAAATTTCGCCTGTCAATTTTATTGTGACAATAGTCATCGTATAGATCAAAAACTTCTTGATTGATGTCTTCTTTTTTAATAGGACTCATGCGTGTTTTTTTAATTTTTACAAATGCTGTAAAATGTAGCAATGCAACAGTTAGTTTAATATAATTCTTTTAAAAGAGAGAATTAAAAATAGATAGGTCTAAATTTAAAGCCTGAACCTTGCGTGAGTTCCAAAGCAGGGCTCGGAATCTTTATGATGTTTAATACATCAAATAAACTATTTAGGAAAGCTGAGTGGGTTTTTATTCTGCTAAAATCGACATCCAAAGAAAGATAGTATTGTCGGGCTCGATCAAATTCTGGAGGTGTAAGGATATAACGTTCATTTCCATCTTCCCATTCATTTTCAAAACCTCCATAAAGATTTTGTGCGCCATAACCCACTGCAACATTTAACCAATCTGGAATGAAGGAATCTTCTTTATGAATGAAGGATCTGATATTGGCAGATGCCCAAATGGTTTGAGCGTTGTAGTCTTTTAGAAATCTTTCAAAATAATTAGTTCCGAAAAGATTGGCTTGCCGACGAGCAAGATCAAAATTTTCATTTCCAGAATTGCTTGTGACTATGTAGGAGGGATACGGTACTTGATGTGAAGATACTTTCAAACTGATGCGCTGTTCATTCCATCCAGCCTCCTGGGCCAAAAATACAATGACACCAACTTGATTGGCTAGAATGTCTGTCGGAGAAAATCCCCATTTTGCTGAAGTGGCATCTAAGAATTCTACAGCAGATTGGAAAGCAGTTCCATAAGCAGCTCCAATCCAAGCGGCCTTTCTTTGATCTGTACCTGCCCACATAAGACTTTTTTGGGCATAGACGCATTCAAAGTATGACGTGAAGGCATGGCCAAATTTATCCATTTGCAACCATTCACGCGAATCATCGAAAAAGTGAAAAGGTTCTTTATCAAATTGACTATACCATGCTTGGTTAAGCACCAACAATGCTCCACCATAAAATCCAGTTCCCAATCCATTGATGGTCCAAAAACGTTTTTTGTTAAATTCTGGAGATCTAAGAAAAAGGGAATCAAAGCGTGTTTTTGTAATCTCAAAAGAAGATTCCTTATAGTTCGATTGATAATGGATTTCGCTTTGAAGAGAAGCATTTGATGTAGGAACAAGCATTTGAGCGCTCAGGCAAAAGCAGTTCAAAAAAATGATGCAAAAACTTGCAGCAAAGTTAATTTTGATACGTTTATTCAAATAATTAGTTCTTATTGACAATTAATTTGCAATTTATGTATTTAATAATAAGAATTAAGCTTCAGAACGCTTCATTAAACTAACTTCAATCTGTTTTAAGTAAATGGAATATATTCCTAACTTTATTTTCTAAATATAGATCAATCTATGTGTAAAAAATTTACTTTTCTAATTGGCTTCCTGTTGTGCATGTCATATTCAATGAATTCACAGGATATACACTTCACACAATATAATTTTTCTCCCTTGACAGTCAATCCTGCACAGACAGGTGACTTCTATGGTTCTGTTAGAATAGGGGGACTTTACAGAAACCAATTTACGACCATTACTCCTAACCTTTATTCGACTCCAAGTTTCTATGCAGATTCACCGGTCTATAAAGGATTTAGAGATAAAGATTGGGTTGGTGCAGGTATTTCATTTTATCAAGATGAGGCAGGCACACTTGGTTTGGTAAATGGTGCCTATATGATGAGTTTAGCTTATCATCTAGCTACCAATCGAAAAGCAACAAATTATTTATCAATAGGATATCAAACAGGCCAAGTTTATAGAAGACTAAAAAATCCTGGTGAAGCAGACTTAGCAAGTCAATATGCCAATGGACAATTCGGTGATCCTAACAATGCAGAAATCTTTGGTTTATTATTACCAGATAGAGAAAGTACAACGTATACTACACATAATGCAGGGCTTCAATTTACCTCTCAAATCAATAAATACAACAAGTTGAAATTAGGACTTGCAGCCAATCATATTGGAAGACAAAGATTTAGCTTGTTCACTAATGGAGCAACTGGAGGCGGAGGTGGTCCTAACCCAACTCCTGTGATCACACAAGGTAATGTGAAAATGCGTTTTACACTGCATGGAAGCGTCCAATCCCAAGTGAGTAAGCAACTGGCATTTTTGACCAGCTGGTACGGCCAAAAAATGAGTTCTGGATATGAGCTAGCTGTACAATGTCTTGCAGGCTATTTATTAAATGAAGAAAAAGATTTTACCCTCAATTTTGGATTGGGATATAGAGTGGGAGATGCTGCACAATTATTAGTTGGTGCTACTTCAGGAAGATTCAAATTTGGAGTTGCCTATGATGTGAATTTGTCAGGCCTAACTCCAGCGACCAACACAGTAGGTGGATTCGAAATGGCCGCCCAGTACATCATTAATATTTATAAAAAACCAACCGTTGATCCGGTAATTATTTGTCCTAGATTTTAATAACAACTCGTATGCGAATAATAAAGATATTATCACTCGTTTTGCTTTGTAATATGGCTTTACAAGCTCAGCCGCTAGATGAAACGCCTCGCGAAATGATGCTTGAGGTTGCGGAAGAAAGTCTTGCAGCGAATGATTACTATAGTGCGCTAGATTGGTTTGAACAAGCTTATAAGGAAGATCGTAATATCAACCTTGCTTATAGGATTGCTGATCTCAACTATCAATTAAGAGATTATGATAGAGCTCAAAAATGGTATAAAAGAGCCATAGATAAAGATGAAGAGCTTAGCAAACCTGATGCAGTTCTTGCTTACGCAAGATCACTTAAAATGATGGATAATTATACAGAAGCCATCAAACAATTCAATAACTACATTAATATCAGCAACAATCCCATTTTAACGGAGATTGCTAATAATGAAATTGCAGGGATTGAAAAATCCATTGCTATGGAAGCGCCGATTGACCTCATTGTTGCACACGCTGGTTCAAGTATAAATAAAAGGTATTCAGAATATTCTCCTTGGTTAACTGACGATGGGACATTATACTATGCAGCCATGTCAAGGCAAAAAACACTCGTCTTAGATGGATCTGAAGATGACTATCACGCAAAGATTTTTACTTCCACGCAAAATGATAAATACGAATGGAATAAAGGAGAAGCCTTAGGCAATCACATCAACCGTAAGGGATATCATACTACGAGTGTTGCTATATCTCCAGATGGAAGAAGAATGTATTTTACCCGTGCTTTATTAGACGGAAACGAAGTACAGTTGAGTGACGCATATGTGAGTTATGCTACTGATGGATCATGGGCACCACCTTCAGAGATTGAAGGTATAAATGGCAATTATTTAGTTAAGCATCCTGTAGTTGGAGAATTATTTGGAAATGAAGTTTTATTCTTCAGTTCGAATATGCCTGGAGGCTATGGTGGATTTGATTTATATTATTCTACAAGAGAAGGTCCAGCAGAATATTCATTGCCAGTAAACTTAGGTACTTCTATTAATACAGCTCAAGATGAAGAAAGTCCATTTTATCGAGATGGTACGATTTACTTTAGCAGTAATGGTCATCCTGGCCTGGGAGGCTTTGATGTTTATAGTGCTGATTGGAATGGAACCAATTGGAGCTTGGCTTCTAATATTGGAAAAGGCATCAATTCTAGTTTTGATGAATTCTCTTATCGTTCTGACTCACAAGGGAAAAATGGTTTTTTTACATCTAATAGACCAGATACAAAAGCAAAATCAGCTAAAGGTGCAACTTGCTGCGATGATATTTATCAATGGGCGAAAAGACAAATTGTTATCGATTTATTAGCCTCAGTATTTGATGGTGAAACACCATTGATGGGTGCAACAATTGAATTGACCAATATTGAGAATGGTGCAGGTGAATCAAAATCGAATGCAAGTGCAAATAATTTCAACTTTCTACTTGGAAAAGAAAGCACTTATAAGATTCTAGTAAAAAGATCTGGCTATTATGATACAGAGGCGGAGTTCAATACTTTGGGTATCAAAGAGACACATACAGTCAATAAGAGAATCTTCATGGAGAAAATTCCTGAGCCAGAAGAAACTACAGAAGAAATTGTTGTAGAAGAATACGCCGTAAATGAAAAAATCAGACTTTCCAATATTTACTATGATTTGGATGATGATAAAATTTTACCAAGCGCAGAACCAGATTTGTATAAATTATACGATTTGATGGTTTCATATCCAGAAATGAAAATTGAGCTTTCCTCACATACAGATTCACAAGGAGGTGATGAATATAATGCTGAACTTTCTCAGCGAAGAGCAGATTCAGCTGTTCGATGGTTAAGGCAAAAAGGGATTAGCCCAACAAGAATGCAATCAATAGGATATGGAGAATCACAAATCCTCAATAGATGTAAAGATGGAGTGAGATGTTCAGATGAAGAACACAGATTCAATAGAAGAACTGAATTCAAAATCATAGAAGGGCCACAAACCATTCAGGTTAAAAAATCAGTTAAAACAATGAAAGCTGGTGAAAGAAAAGGAACCAGCGGAATTGCAACTGAAGGCGGACCTCCAATTGTGAAATTTGATAATCGCTTTCATGATTTTGGTATCATAAAAGAAGGTGATATCAAAAAGCATGTATTTGGATTTACCAATGTAGGGGGCTCTGATTTGGTCATTGATATGGTGACGGCTTGCGAATGTACAGATTTGCTTTGGCCTGAAACACCAATCAAACCTGGTCAACGCGGAGAAATATCTGTTGTTTTCAAAAGTGAGGGTAAAAAAGGTGAAGAAGAAATCACTGTTGACCTTGTTGGAAATACATAACCGATCGTGACACAAGTTAGATTTAGAGTTTTTGTAGATTAACTACACTGGAACAATTACTCAGTAGCATTCTTGAAGTTGGCGCCACAGAGTGGCTCGCTTTTATTACAGGATTGGTCTATGTCATTCTTGCCGCCAGAGAAAAAGCCAGTTGTTGGTATTGGGGTATTGTAAGTTGTGGGATTTGGTCCTATATCACCTTTTATCAATACGACCTTTATTTTGATGGATTCCTCCAAGTCTTCTATGTCTTGATGGGATTCTATGGATTATATCAATGGAAATTTGCTAAAACAGGCGGAGTACAACTTCAAATCACTACTTTTTCAGGAAACACTCATGGTATAATCATTTTTATTGGATGTGTATTTTCCATGATCTTTGCCACCTTATTCGATGTTTATACAGAAGCTGCAGCTACTTACCTTGATGCGACTACGACGATATTTGCGGTTATTGCGACCTATTTAACAGTCATAAAGAAACTGAACAATTGGCTGTATTGGATCATTATTAATATAACATACGTGTATTTATATTTTAGCCGAGGAGCAATCCTTTTTGCCATTTTGTATGTTATTTATTTTGTAGTAGCGATAAATGGATATTTCAATTGGAGAAAAATTTATTTAGACAAAGTCTAAATAAATTAGACAGCTTTCAAAACCATTTTAAGCATCTTTTAAAAGGCAAAAAGAATTATATCTTTGCGGTGATTTTACCATAGGCTCAACAAAAACTATGGGTTAAATAATGAGTAAAGGGACCTATAAATTCATCATTCTTTCTCTATTTCTATTTTGCATCCCCACGATGAGTTATGCTCAGGCGAACTCGGGTTCTGGAATATTTAGTTCTACCTTATTGGTTATAGCTGGCTTGCTATTTTTAGCAGTCATTTTCCTATTTGGTGAAAACTTATTGCAATTAGAAGCTAAGAGAGCAGGAATCAAATCTAAAGACAACAATTTTTCCATTCTGCCAGGTATCAGAGATATCTTTCGAGAAAAACTGCCAGACTTCGTTGACGAAGATGCAGCGCATGTTTTGAAGAAAGGATTTGATATCCAATTGGAAGGAGATGCAGCTCCAAAGGTAATAGAAGCAAATATTCAAAGATTTGCTTTGAAACCTCAAGAGTTTAATGGCATTTCTCCTATTCCTAAAGTGGAAGTAACTGAAGGCGACACAGTCAAAGCAGGCGATGTTTTATTTTACGATAAAAAATTCCCTGAAGTGAAATATGTTGCTCCAGTGAGTGGAGAAGTCATCGAAATCAAAAGAGGAGAAAAAAGATCTATCAGCTCAGTAGAGATACTAGCCGATAAGGAACAGCAATACAGATCTTATCAATTGCCTGATTTGGGTACTTGTTCAAGACCTGATTTGGTGAATTTTCTATTATCTGCTGGTGCATGGCCATTGTTTAATCAAAGACCTTATGACATTGTACCTCCTGCTGATCAGGTGCCTGTTAATATTTTCATAAGTAGTTTCGATAGTGCACCTCTAGCTGCAGATAGTCGAATGATTATTGAGGGCAATGAACAAGCTTTCCAAGCGGGTATCGATGTACTCAATAAATTGACCTCAGGTAAAGTTCACTTAAGTCTTAACGCTGCAGCAGATAAGCCAGCTAGAGGATTTATGGAAGCTACCGGTGTTGAAAAGCATTGGTTCAAAGGACCACATCCTGCCGGAAATGTAGGTGTGCAAATCCATCACATCGCACCAATTAGAGGCGGCGATAAGGTATGGACCATTTCTGTGCAAAATGCCATAACACTAGGAAGAATATTTTCAGAAGGAAGATATAATACTGAGCGCTTAATTGCAATTGCTGGAAAAGACGTGGAAGGTGGATACGTGAAGACATACCAAGGTGCACATGCTGGCGAACTACTTTCAGGTAAGGTGACAAACGAACATGTAAGGGTTATTTCTGGTAATGTACTTACTGGAACTGCAGTTACAGATGAGCAGTATTTAGATTTTAATGCGAGCCAAGTTACTGTGGTAGAAGAAGGAGATAAATATAAAATGTTTGGATGGTTGATCCCATTTAGTACGGGACCAACTGCTTCAAGAGCCATGTTGAACGCAGCATTTTCTGATTTAAAATACGCTGCAAATACCAACACGAATGGTGAGCGAAGAGCATTTGTTGTCACAGGACAATACGAGAAAATGCTACCAATGGATATATACCCTCAAGCTTTAATGAAGGCCATCATGGCTGGAGATTTTGAGAGAATGGAGGGATTAGGAATTAATGAACTTTCTGAAGAAGATATCGCACTAGCTGAATTTGCCTGCACTTCTAAAATGCCGCTTCAAAGCATTTTAAGAGAAGGATTGGAAATGATGAGAGCGCAAGGCTAGTAAAAAAGAAACGCATGGGATTACTTGATTTTTTTAAAAAAATAGAGCCAGACAAAAAGAATAGCCCATTCTTGCATACCCTGTATGATGGCTTTTTCACCTTTGCTTTCACACCCAATGAAACGACTTCAGGTGGTGTGCACATCAGAGATGGTGTGGATTTAAAAAGGACCATGATTTCCGTTGTCCTTGCTATGCAATTGTGTTTGATTTTTGGAACCTACAATATTGGACATCAGCATTTTTATGCATTGGGTCTTCATACAGGTTTCATGGAAGGTATACACTTAAAATTGGCTTTCGGATTGGTGAAATTTTTACCAATCGTTATCTGGACCAATCTTATTGGCCTTGGAATTGAATTTTTCTATGCAGCTAAAAAAGGGCATGCTATAGAAGAAGGTTTCATTGTTTCAGGTATGCTAATACCCTTAATCATGCCACCAGACATTCCTATTTGGATTCTTTGTCTATCCGTAGCTTTTGCAGTTATCATTGGTAAAGAAGCCTTCGGAGGAACTGGAATGAATGTTTGGAATATAGCTTTATTGGCAAGAGTCTTTGTTTTCTTCGCTTATCCCACTAGTATCTCAGGAGATCAAGTGTGGGTAGCAGGCTTAGAAGGTTCAGCAGCTGGTTCAGCAGTGGCTCACGGAATGGGAGATAATTTATTCTTAGGACTGTTTAATAGTTTATTTGAGTTTGTGGGCTGGGATACCTATGACTGGGGGCGAACCGTCGTTGACGGATTTACTGGGGCGACTCCTTTAGCCTTAGCCTATTCAGGAGGTTGGGAAGCAGTAACAGAAGTATATACAGCAAAACAAATGCTTTGGGGAGATTTACCTG
>CALGNN010000086.1 GCA_937961455.1 uncultured Saprospiraceae bacterium | reverse complement strand
CAGTACAATCATTGTCATCTGTTACGGTAACAGTATAATCACCAGGAGCTAAATTATTTATGCTTGCTGTATTACTGCCATTAGACCAGCTATAAGAATAGCCTGGTGTTCCTCCTGATCCCGTTGCAGTAGCAGAGCCATTGTTGACATTATAATTTGTTTGATCTTGTGTTGTAGTGCTTACACTTACTACAGTTGAAGGCTGAGTCAAGGTCCAAGAATTTGTTTCAGGACATCCATTCGCATCAGTAACTGTGACAGTATAAGTACCAGCACTAAGGTTAGCAATACTAGATCCTGAGCCACCATTAGACCATGTGTAAGTAAAAGGACCATTCCCGCCACTTTGTGATACCTGTAAAAACCCATCGCTGCCATCTAGGCAAGAGACATCATAGGTGAAGCCATTTAAAGTATATGGTGTACAGAAATAGTTTTCTGCAAAGGGAGTTGTATTCACTTGTTGGATCGTCCAACTTGAGGCTAAGGCATTATCAATATTGGGCGTTAATTTCAGGGCAAGAGAAGGGCCTAAATTATCTGCTCCAGAGTCCCAAGGTTCAATATCAGAA
Organism: uncultured Saprospiraceae bacterium; assembly: GCA_937961455.1. GTDB lineage: Bacteria > Bacteroidota > Bacteroidia > Chitinophagales > Saprospiraceae > CALGNN01. The sequence goes on along the minus strand of CALGNN010000086.1, from coordinate 16,113 downwards.
TAATCAACTTGATCTATGATGTTTTTCATTGGGTCAGCAAGTAAAAGCTGCTCTCCACTATTTTTTAGTTTACCCTCATACACACCTGTAGGGGCTACACCATACAAATGTTGAAATTGTACAGCGCCTTCTCCAAGCACAACAAATCCTCCTGGAGGAATGCTAGCGTTTTTCGGAAAGGTATAATAGATGCCATCAACAAAAGATACATCTTCCAAAAAGATGGTACTGTTGCCGGTATTTTTCAATTCTATAAATTCAAAATTATCGCTATCGACGATTAATCCACCCGCACCAATACTATCTATAGGATTATAATGTATTTCGTTTATTTGAAGATTGGAATATTGTTGATTGACATAATACTTTCTAGGGCACATAGCTGACCAACTTCCATTATAATAGACTCTAGCTTTGACTTCTACAATTCCAGTAGATAGGTTTATACTACCGTTACCATTAATAGCATTTGCATTTCCGTTAATCGATCCACCTACATTTCTAGGATCTTCTCCATTTGTAGTGTAATAGATCGTGCCAATTCCATTGGTATTGTTGAGTGTAAGGTTGTAACCGGATGGAACAATGCCACCGTTGTTATTATAGGAGACATGACCTATAGTAGGGTACAAGCCTTGATTTTTATAATAATTGATGAGTTTGTTTGTTCTGAAAGGAATGTAGTCTGACTTCATTCTGTTTAACTCTGTTGTCCACTCTCCGTTTACATCCCAGTTGTCGACATTGACATTACTATTACCAGTAAAAGGTACATTACCCCATCGTGCTGATTCTGCAATCAATGAAGTCTTTACTTGATCAGCTCTTTCTTGGTATCTGGCTTCTACTGATGCTGGAGTTAACAGTCCACCATCAAAACAATGACATTGCATATTATCAGCCATCATCATATTAAATTCAGTATTTCCAACTAAGCCAGTTGGAACTGGACCCTGGTCAGAAACTGGTGCTTCAAAGTAGTCTAAATCTCCTGAATAACTTGGGTGCCAAGTTCCTCCATTCCCAAAAGAAAGATCTACATCCCAAACCAAAAATTGATATCCACCTTTACCTGGAGTAATATTACCACCTGCCAAACTGTTGTGATTTTGTCCCCAATCAAATCCACTAGCATAGGCCATTAAATTCAAATAGTTGGCTGCAGATTCAAGGTCTAAGTAATTGTTCGTATTTGCGATGTTAGAAGATGAACTTAAATTTATATTTGAACTCAGCGCATCATAAATATTACCAGTACCTTCCCAATATTCTCCACTTTTTCTTACTTCATAATCACTTTTTGATCCACCATAATAAGAGGAGAAAAATCCTGCATCAGGTCTTTCCATTAAATGATAATGGCCTACATATTCTTGATTAACAAAAACATGAACAAATCTTCCATGCGGTGCTGGAAATCCCGTTTCAATTTGTGTATCAAAGAAAAATCTATTTCTTATGAACTGTGCTCTGTTTTCATTTCCAAATTCTCCATTCAATCCATCTTGACTTCCCGCTCTCAATAACAATCTGTCAAATTCTCTAGCCGGCGCTATTTTATATTCATGATTATCATAAGTATCAGATGCAAAAACTTCGTATTCAAGTTTTTTGGCACCATATATTTCTTTGAATTCCAGTCGGTAATGTTTTTTGGGATTTGTAGGACTACCTCCCCATGTTTGAATTCCACAATGACGCATGAATCCTTCTTTGCCATTTGGGAAAATCATTTCTACAGAGGTTTCTATCTCAACATCAATATGATTCGTACTGTTGATCTGATTGCTCACAATTGAAATTGCAGGAATTGCTTTTAAGGAATTCTGCATTTGCGGCCCGTAAACACCACTATTTGTGATATTATTTTCCATATATGACGCATTGATGATGTCATTCAAGAAAATATAGGTATTAGATTTTACTTTAGAAGTATCTACTCAATTGCTAATCGCAAAGGCGCGAATGGTTTCGGTTCCAGAAATGGTAATAGGAGAGCCATTGTAGGTGAATCCGTTTGAAGTAGAAGGTTTAGTATTATTTAAAGTGTATTTTATTGTAGCTCCAGGAATATCAGATGAAAGTGTTAAAGAAAACGCAGCATCATAATATCCACGTTTGTGCGAAAACCCAATCTTTTGACTACTTAATTCGGAACTTTGTAATAGTAGTATTATTAAAATTCCAAATAAAAGGTAGCATCTCCCTTTAATTAACATCGTACACTTTTAGGTATTATTCAATAGTAGTAAGACAAAATTAAATCTTCGCAAATCTATTTGTCCATTATTTATACGCGAATATACAAACTTGGTCACTAAGTATTTGAATAATAATTCCTTATAAATAATACATTTAATAAAGTTTTGTTCTGTTGAACAAAAGGTAATATTACTTGTTATAAAGGGTAAAATTACCTATATTTGAATTATGATAGCGAAACATAAATCTTTATACAACAAAATACCCGCTCAAATCAACAGCAGTGATGTCGTACAGCTTGTACAAGAGGGTAGTGTTACATCTAAGTATATGGCAGTATTAAAAGCTGTCGCTGATAATGCTGATGAGATAATTTCAGGATGGTTGAATATTAATGTAAAAACCTTTCGTAATTATAAAACAAAGGATACCAGCATTAAGCAAGATTTACAAGAGCACACCATTATGCTTATTTCTCTGATGAAGCACGGCCAGGAAGTATTCGGTACAGCAGAAGATTTTTCCAATTGGCTGAGTCAAAAGAACTTCTATTTGGATTGGAAAAAGCCAAACAGTTTTTTAAATACAATTAGTGGTATTCGTTTTATAGATGACCAGCTTACTTCTATTGAATACGGAGACAACGCCTAGCATGGAAGTATTTAGAATATCTGTGGCAAAATATGCAGATGACTTATTTGCATCTGGAAGACCTGCACGCTGGAATGCTGCTAACGAATTTGTTTTATATAGTGCCAGTTCACGTTCATTGGCTGCCCTTGAAATGTTAGTTAGAAGAAATATGCTTTCAAGTGCCATCCGTTATAAAATACTTACAATAAATATCAAGGATTCTGATCAAGCGCTTACAATGGTTAAGCCCAATGAGCTTCCTAAAACATGGAGGACAACTTCTGCATATAAAACACTTAGAAAAATTGGTAGTGAATGGTATGGTAAAAGAACCAGCTTGATTTTAGCTGTTCCTTCTGCTGTAATTCCACAGGAATACAATTATATCATAAATACCTATCATCCTGATTTTAGCACAATGGTAAAACTTTCAAGTACAGAAGATTTTATTTGGGATAATCGCTTGGTTAATTAACTGATGTATTCCCAGGCTGAGGTATAAGCATCTTTTTCTTGAAAATAATCAATCATTTTGCTGTAAAATGGATCGTTGCCAAAAGTGACACTATTCCCAATCATAACCATTTTCATTTTTGCTCGAGTCATTGCTACATTCGTCCTTCGATAATCTTTTAAAAATCCAATTTCTGCTCTATCATTACTCCTCACCATAGAAATATAAATAATATCCTTTTCCTGACCTTGAAAAGCATCAATTGTATTGATGTCAATCTGTGCTAATTCTTCTTCCTTGAAATGGTCTTTAATATGTTCCTTAATATATTTTACTTGTTCACGATAGGGGCTGATGATGGCAATCTTATAGTCTTGCACATTTATATTGCTTAACAACTTAGTTAGGTGAAGGCCTAATAAATTATATTCTTCTGGATTATAAGTGCTGAGTGTTGAGGGATTTTGTTGCTCATCATACCCGCATCCCGCTGTATCAACAAATTCAATTGCTGCTTCCCTTTTCTCCAAAGATTGCAATTCTTGATTTTTAACTGAATCGGCAGCGACTAAAGCACCTTTGTAAAAATGCAGGCTTGAAAAACCCATGATATCTTCATGCATCCTATATTGAATATTTAGAAGATTAATGCCTAATGCTCTTTTTACTAACTTTTCCATTAGTGTAATGTTGAGCGCTGAAGAAGGACTTGATTTTACTGTCGGCGGAAGTTGGAATGGATCGCCTGCCATCAATACACGACTGGCTTTTAGTATAGGAATCCAACAAGCAGGTTCTAAAGCTTGCGCCGCTTCATCAATAACGACTGTCTTAAACTTTAAGTTTTTAAGGTATCTGGAATCTGCCCCCACTAGTGTACAACAAATTACTTCGGCATTATCAATCAACTTGTGTACTACATGATTTTCTGCAATTCTGATTAGCTTAGAAAGCTCCTTTGCTTCATTGAAGAGACTTCTCCTTTCGTGGGCTTCTTGCTTACCAAAGCTTCTTTTAAAAGTTCGAGCTTTTTTTCTAATAGCCTGAGCTTCCTTTTTCATTTTCTTAATTCCTTTAGTATCTGGATGCTCATTAATTTGACTTTCAAGTGTATATTCTTGAATCTTATTATGCATCCTTGAAAGGTTACCAATGCGAAGAACATGGATGTTTTGCTCAGCTAATTTCAAACAGAGGTGATCAATCGCTGTATTACTAGGAGCACAAACCAAAATGCTCTTTTCCGTCTGACTTAGTTTTTTAATGATCTTACTGATGGTAGTAGTTTTACCAGTTCCTGGCGGCCCATGTACCACACTGAAATCTTCAGCTCGCAAGATTGATTCTACAGCTACATTTTGTGCCTCGTTGAGGTAAATATTTTTATAATGAAATTTACTTTCTAAGAATGAAGGTTCTTTAATGCCGATGAGGGCTTTTGTGAGTTCTAAGGTTCTAGATTTATCTAAATTCACAAGCTCGGACATAGCAGCGTCCATAGCTTGATACGTCCTCTCATCGAAGAAGGCATCAAGAATCAAAGTAGATTTGAACAACCAATCTGGAATCCGATCTCTATTGAAATAAATTTTAATTCTATCTTTTTCTACCCAATGCACATTTCCTATTAGCTCACCATCTTGAAGTTCTATTTCAGTTTTTAAAATCACTCTTGTTCCTCCTTTAAACTGATGAGCGTAGTTTAAGCCTTTGGTTCTTTTTAAAATGAGAAAAGGCATCTGTCCCAGACCAAAGCCAGACTCTTCTATTTCTAAAGGATACCATGAATAGCCCTGAGCTCTTTTTTCATCTTTAGTTAGTTTCTTTAGTTTTTCTAAATAGAACTTTCTTTCAGCTTCCCATTCTATATGAATGAGCTTCTTTAAATTGTTGAAATAATTTTTAATTGTTGAATCAGCCATTAAAATTTTTAATACTGGAAGGTGTATGTTTGTGTTATAATTTGATTTTACGACGAAAATAAATTTAAAATTAAATTAGTTAAGTTATTATCGCGTACTAAATAGTGTTCATTATTATAAATGGTTAAATACAAACTTCTTAGTCAAGCTGAATTAGAAGAGTTGCGTTCAGAGTTTATTGATTATTTAGCTGCAAATGGGATTGATGCAGATTATTGGCAAAGGCTTAAAAAAGAACATATTGAAAAGGCAAATAAAATTGTATGCTTGTTTTCAGATGTTGTTTATGAATCTATTCTTAGAAGAGTATCCTATATGGATATCATTTCAAAAAACGAAATATCTTCTTTTCAATGTTTAGAAGATTCGATCGTCGTAGTTGGTATAAGATCTGAAGATGAAAGTATCGATTTTTTAAAAGGAGATCTTAATAGCTATCTACAAAATAGCTCCGATAAATTTAAAATATATACGAGTAAGAAGGACTATAATGAAGTTCGTGAGATGGAATTATTCAAAATGATGGAGGGTGGTTGTATCATTTCTGATGGCAGTTTATTTAAAACTATTTCACTAGGATTGTAAAAAGGTAAGATATTTGTATAGAATAGTTAGTTATCTAAGCTATAAACTAAAGTATGAAAGTTTTAAATATGCTTCGTCGCCCATTTATACTATGTTTTTTCCTGTGTCTTGCTATGAGCATAATGGCACAAAATACAGTATTGGAATCAGGTACTATTGATGAGCAATTTGAGTTCGTATTTGATCAATCTGAATCGTATAGGGATTTCAAGGTAATAAAGCAGTCAAAGTTGAAAAAGCTGAAAACGAATTTGAAAGATTCTATCAATCTTATAAAATCAGATTTATCAAAAGCTAATTCAAAAATTAACCAAAGTAATAATGAAGCTGAAACACTTAAGAATGACCTAAGCTCAACTCAAGCTGATCTGGAACTTGCTATTAAAGAGAAGGATAGTTTCAGTTTTCTAGGGATGCTCATTAAAAAAACCATCTATAATATTCTCATGTGGACACTTGTAGCTGGCCTACTAGGATTTACCTTGTTTTTTATTTATCAGTTTAGAAATAGTCACGTTGTTACTGCAAAAACGCAATCCTCTCTGGATGAAGTGAACAAGAAGTTTGATGAATACAAAAAGAAAACACTAGTGAAAGAGCAAGAGCTAATGCGGGAACTCCAAGATTATAAAAATAAGTATCGTTAAACATTTTGTGAAAAACGCTCCACAGCTTAATTTTTTTATCTGAATTTATCGGCCATTATACCCAACTTTTTAGCTTTTCATGTAGTTATTAATAACAATAACAATAAGTTTGTTGTTTAATTAGTATTAAGTGAAAAGTAGGGTTGAATCAGTTGTGAATACGCCCTTTGCAAGTAGTTATTTTCTCATGAAACAGGGACACTCCAAGATATCTTATCTAATGCTCATTTTGAGCTTTTTTGCTTGTAACACAATCTTTGGACAAGATTTTTACCAAGACCTCAAAGGACAGGTAACTGATAAAACAACATCTGGTGCCATTGAAAATGTACAAGTAATTTTGTTGTCAAATAACAAGGCAATTGATCAAACGCTTACCAACCTAGATGGTAGTTTTAGTTTTGAAAAAATTGAAGTTGGATCATATGATTTATCGTTCTCTCATATAGGCTATGTAGCTCACACAAAAACTGCCATATCTGTAAACTCAAGTAGATCAAGTTTTGTCCAAATTCGATTGGAAGCTAGTATCTATGAATTAGATGAATTCGTGGTAAAGCCTTTAAAAGAACGCGGACAGGCTACTAATGAAATGGCTCTTGTAAGTGCAATTTCAATTAATGCTAAGGATACCAGAAAGCTGGCTGGAGGATTAGATGATCCTGTTAGAACAGCTGCAAATTTTGCTGGAGTAACTTCCAATGGATCTTTCTCTGACAACTTTATAAGCATTAGAGGTAATTCAGCTAGAAGTTTAAAATACCAAATGGAGGGATTGATTTTACCTAATCCTACCCACTTTAGTAGAATTGGAAGTAGTGGAGGAACTTTTACCATATTTAGTATTCAACTCCTAGATGATTCTGATTTTTTCACTGGAGCATTCCCTGCTGAATATGCGAATGTAGTAGGAGGCGTGATGGATGTCAAATTTAGAAAAGGTAACCGAGAGAATCATGAATTTTCTATAGCTGCAGGAACCTTGGGCCTAGACTTTACAGCAGAGGGACCCATGAATAAAGAAACTGGATCTTCTTACTTAGTCAACTATAGGTTTGCTACAGTAGGACTAGCACGATTTATTGGTTACCCAACAAGACCTACTTATCAAGATCTTTCATTTAATTTAAATTTCCCCTTATCAAACAATGATAACTTAAAAGTTTTTGGAATCGTCGGCAACAGTGACCGATTAAGAGAAGCTGAGACAGACACAAGCTTATGGGTAGAAAATTTAGATCGCTTTCAATTGGCATTAAACTCTGGAGTTGCGACTATGGGGGTTTCTTATTCTAGACTTATGAGAAACGATAAAACTTTATTCAAAGCAAGTTTAATGGCTGCTGCAACTCAAGAAACTGACGATAAAGATTATATACTCGATAATGGGGATTTTGTCAATAGAGAAAGGAATCAATATAAGAGTTTACCAGCAGGCTTGAGCGTTTCGCTTAAGAATAGATTTAGTAAGAGACATTCCAATAAAACAGGAATAAGTCTCTATACGAAAAATCACGACTACTATATTAGTAGGTATGATTTGTTTGAAGATAAACAAAACGTTCTGGTAGACTTAGAGGGCAGTTCATCTAATGTGAATGTATATTCACAAAGCAAAATTGATTTGAATAATAAATTGACAGCAATCGCTGGATTAAATTTATCCTATTTCAGTGTTAATAATAATTTTTCAATTGAACCTAGACTCAGTTTTAGGTATAGACAAAGTGAGTCTAATGTATTTGCACTAGCATTTGGAAGACATAGCCAAGAAGAGGAATTTGCCGTATACAAGTATGCTGACGATGAAAATGGCATGCCCAATGAAAATTTGGAGCTCCTGGTTTCTGATCACATTGTCGCTTCTTGGAGTACCGTTATTACCACGAATCATAGATTGAAATTAGAGGCATATTATCAAAGACTTAGCCATGTGCCGGTATCTATCAATGGTACTTTTTCTACTGTTAATTTAGAAGAATTAGATGAACTTCGTGCTTTGAATAATGAAGGTAGTGCAAGAAATTATGGTCTTGATCTTGCCTTTGAAAGAATAACTGACAAAGGCTTTTATTACATTATTAACGGAAGCTTAATTAATAGCTTTTATACAGCTGCCGATGGTATAGAGCGAAGCACCAAGTTTGATTATGGATACAACCTCAATTACTTAATGGGTAGGGAGTATCTCATTGGTGAAAAGAAAAATAAAAGAAATTTCTTTGGATGGAATACTGCATTTACTTTTACGGGTGGTGCTCCATATAGTCCAGTGGATTTAGATCAGTCAGCACTTTATCAAGAGACCATATTTGATGAATCAAGAGCATTTAGCCAAACAGATGAACCTTTGTTTGTGATTGATTTTAGTGTTGATTTTAAAACGAATAAACTTAAAAAAAGAACCACTGTTTGGTCAATGCAATTGAAGAATATTTTCTCAAGTGCGGATGCTTTAATCAGAGAATATAATACCATAACGGGAGCGGTTGAAACCATTCCTTCTTCGGGCTTTTTTCCTGCTATCAGTTATCGATTTGAGTTTTAAAACAAGCCTTAGACACACATTAAAACTTCATTAACTTTTTCAATTGTACAGTTCCATGTGGCGTCATCACCTTTATAAAATAAATTCCATTTGCCAATGAAGAAATGTCAATGACATTATTTTCACAAGGAGCATATTTGCTTACATGTATTCTTCCGAATGAATCTAAAATGCTCAAATAGGCGCATGCAGGAACTTCAACTGTGATTTGATGCCTTGCTGGATTTGGATATAAGGTCATAGAAGATTTGATCTCAATTATTGCACTGGCATCACACGCATCGCCAATGCCATTATTGTTTGAATCTAACTGGTCTGTATTGGCCGTGAAAGGACAATTGTCTTCTTCATCGACTATGCTATCATTGTCATCATCCGAATCACAAAGATCACCCGCACCATCTTCATCATTGTCTTTTTGATCTGGATTAGATACCAATGGACAATTATCTTCTTCGTCAAGTATGCTGTCATTGTCATCATCATCGTCACAAGCGTCACCTTTTGTATCACTATCCGTATCCAATTGATCTGGATTCATGATGAGAGGACAATTATCTAAACCGTCTTCTATTCCATCGTTATCATCATCTGTATCACATTCATCTCCCATTCCATCTAAATCATTGTCTTCTTGTGAGCTATTTGTAATGAATGCACAATTGTCTAATGCATCTTCTATTCCATCATTGTCATCATCTGAATCGCAAGGGTCACCTAATCCATCTTCGTCATTATCTTCTTGCCCTGGGTTAGCGATTGTTGGGCAATTATCTAGACTATCCACAACGCCATCTTGGTCTTGATCACCCTCACAAGCATCACCTATTCCATCCTGATTCGTGTCAATCTGATCAGGGTTACTAGTCAGCGGACAATTATCATCATCGTTTATTACACCATCGCCATCCATATCAACATCGCAAATATTGCCTATGCCATCAGCATCCAAATCTTCTTGGTCTGGGTTAGGGGAGAAGGGGCAATTATCTAGACTATCCATGATCCCATCATTGTCATCGTCTAGGTCACAAAGATCTCCTTCACCATCTTGATCATAATCTAATTGGTTGGGATTTGCTAGTGCAGGGCAGTTGTCTTCATCATCTTCAATACCATCATTATCACTATCATTGTCACAAGCATCACCTAATCCATCTCCATCAAAATCCTCTTGATATGGATTGGCAGTCAATGGACAGTTGTCTTCATTATCTACAACTCCATCATTATCATTGTCATCGTCACATAAGTCCCCAATGCCGTCAAGATCAAAGTCACCTTGATTAGGGTTATCTATGACTGGGCAGTTATCTTCATTGTCAGGAATTCCATCATTGTCATCATCAAGGTCACAACTGTCACCTTCACCATCTCCATCTGAATCCAATTGATCTGAATTAACTATAAAAGGGCAATTATCAATATCATTAGTGATATTATCCCCATCTATATCCGTATCACAAACGTCGCCAATACCATCATTATCAACATCTTCCTGATTGGCATTTGCTATCAAGGGGCAGTTGTCGTCTCCATCCGCAATCCCGTCTCCATCATCATCGGCGTCACAGGCATTACCCATGCCATCATTATCGGTATCCACTTGATCTCCATTTGGTTCTAATGGGCAATTGTCTACCTCGTTGCTTACATTATCTCCATCAAGATCTAGATCACATTCATCACCGATCCCGTCATTATCTAAATCATCTTGATTGGGATTAGGCACAAACTGACAGTTATCATTAACATCGGGTATACCATCGTCATCATCGTCAGGATCAAAGAATTGATTGAATAAAATCTGTAATGAATCAACGGGTTCTATGAAATCAAAGTAGTCTGTGCTTACTCCAATATTCATGGAAGGGTTTCCAAAAGGATCTGTTGCTTGAGCAACTTTTAGAAAAGCAAATAATGAACTTGAATTGTTGCCAGCACATCTTGTGTCTGCTCCTGGAACATTTGCACCTTGCATAGCGGCCATAAGTTTTTCTGCTAAGCTTCCATTGGTGTTAATGAAATTACTTTCCATATTCTGTAGGACTGAGGCACCCAATAGAATGTTGCCCTGAATAGAATAGCTGATACCTGTAATATGTCCTTTATAGTCGAGTGTATTGATTCCGGTATGTGCGGCGGTAAGTGGCATGTTCGATTGATCAAACGCAGCAATGCCATATTGACGAATCGTTGGGTTACCTTCTACATCATTAGCTACTAACCAGTCAATGATATCCTGAGGGCTATTCCCTGCCATCATTTGATTTGTCGCGTTATTTTGATTTCCAGCAAGGTAAGAAGCCTGCGTATTAATGGCTCCTACACCCGGGACAAGCACACCTAAAAAATCAGGATCTAAGCCAAAGTTGTCAAGATCTACACAAGAGGCTCCAGCACTTCCTACTTCTCCTGTATTATTATCTACTGCAACGATGGAGAAGGTGTCTTGTGCATCCAGTTGATTTAATAGTGTGAAAACGAAGCAATAAAAAATGATCAACTTTCTCATATTTGAAATTTATGGCTTAGGGAAAATACTAAATTAATCTATCATGGAATTGACTTCTTTTTGAATGGATATCGTGAGTTGTTATGAGTCCTGGTTAAATTAATTCACTGCTTTAGAATAAAGTGAATCTATTCTAGCTAAACAATCAAGTTTTTGTCGTTCTTTTGTGTTCAAGAATCAATTAACTACAACTACTTATAAGCACATGAAAACTCCTCTTAAACTCTTAATAGAATATTTCGGTTATGATGCATTTCGACCTATGCAGGAAGAAATTATTTATCATATCCTCTCCGGTAATGACACTATTGTACTTATGCCAACAGGCGGAGGCAAATCCCTTTGTTATCAGATTCCAGCATTAGCTAAAAATGGATTAAGCCTTGTGATTTCTCCTTTAATTGCATTGATGAAAGATCAAGTTCAAGCGCTTAATGCGAATGGAATTTCAGCTGCATTTTTAAACAGTAGTTTGTCTTGGAATGACGAGACAGAGGTCTTACATGAGTTAGCTAAGGGGTCATTGAAATTACTTTATGTTTCTCCTGAAAAACTCTTTAGTGAAGGCTTTGTCGGAAATTTAAAGAAATGGAATTTGTCTTTAATCGCTATAGACGAAGCCCATTGTATCAGTAGCTGGGGGCATCACTTTCGGCCGGAGTATAAGTCACTAGGAAGGCTAAAAGATCTTTTTCCAAAAGTACCATTGATAGCGCTGACAGCAACGGCTGATAAAGCTGTAAGGTCTGAAATTGGGAGCTTGTTAAAGATGAAAGCGCCTAAAATGTTTTTAGGTTCATTTGATCGACCCAATCTCTCATTGAATGTACTTCCAGGTCAGAAGAAGTGGGAGCAAATGCTTAAAATGCTTGAGCGTTATCCTGGCCAGAATGGGATTATTTATTTTAATAGTAGAAAAGCGACAGAGGATATTGCGAATAAGCTTCAAAGCATTGGTAGAAAAGTATCTGCCTATCACGCAGGACTTGAATCCGTAGAAAGAGATCGTATCCAAGAGGATTTTATTCAAGGTAAGATTTCTATTATATGTGCTACTGTAGCATTTGGGATGGGTATTGACAAGTCTGATATTAGATTTGTCATTCATTATAATATGCCTGCAAATATCGAAGGATTTTATCAAGAGATCGGTAGGGCAGGGCGTGATGGGTTGCCTGCTGAAACACTGCTCTTTTACTCTTATCGAGATGTCATGACGCAGATGCATTTTATAGAACAAATAGATAATCCTGATTACAAAAAGATTCAAATTAGCAAGTTGGATCGAATGAAAGAATATGCTGAATCGCAAGTTTGTCGAAGAAAAATTTTGATGACCTACTTTAGTGAATTTCCGGAAGAAGATTGTGGAAATTGTGATGTATGTCAAAATCCTCCAGAGTATTTCGATGGAACTACATTTGCCCAAATGGCCATTTCAGCTGTGGTGCGTGCAAAGGAAAAAATTGGCCCAGGTACGCTCAATGATGTCTTGCGTGGTGTCTATAGTCCACAAGTCAAAGAACGTGGTTTAGATCAGATTAAAACTTTTGGTGCTGGCAGACAATTGAATAAATTTATCTGGACCTTATACATACAACAGCTTATTCAATTAGGTCTTTTAGAGATGGATTATAAGGATGCTTACAGTCTCAAAATCACGCCATTAAGTAAAGAGGTGTTATTTGAGAATGGACAAGTCAAATTAGTTACTGCAGATACCATTAAACAGCGTCAAGAAAAGAAAGTCGAAATTAAGAAGCAAATTCCTAAGACTTTAGACCGTGAGGAAGATGAAGCGTTGTTTATAGAGCTTAAGGCACTTAGAAATGAAATTGCAGAGAAAGTGCGCAAACCAGCTTATGTGATATTCTCAAATCAAAGCTTGGTTGACATGGCGATGATTAAGCCTACAAGTATGGATGAGTTTCTGACAGTGCATGGTGTAGGTGAATTTAAAGCTTCTAAATATGGTGAGCCGTTTATGAATCGTGTGCAGGAATTTCTCCAAAGTCAATAAACATAAGGAAATAATACCTTTTGTCCTATAATTAATATTATGTTAAATAGACTTTTGGGAGTCTTAGCTACTCCTCTTTCTTGATGGTGAAGTGAAAGATACTACCATGTGGATTATTCTCATCTACCCAGATATTTCCAGAATAACTTTTTACCAGTTTTTTACAAATAGCTAATCCCATACCATTGCCTGCATACTTATTTTTTTCAAGCCTAGAAAAGATATCAAATACATTGTCTCGATATTTTGCATCTATACCAATACCATTGTCTGAGACTGAAATTTTTACCAATTCGTCCGTTTCTTCAATCCCGATCCCAATTTTTAAATCTGCATCCTCACGTTTAAATTTTAAAGCATTGCTTATGAGATTGTCTAAAATGCTTTCTAAGTGATATCGATATACAGGTAATTCTACATTTAAACAGCAAGTCGTAATACACTGCTCCTTGATATTATTTTTTTTAATTACAGATTTGAGTGCTTCATTAAAGTTGCAAGTTTCGAGGGCATCTGGATTTTTTTGGGTTTGGATGTATTCTAATAATCCCGACAACATATCTTTCATTTGAACAGAATTGCCGATGATAAAGTCTAAGTATTCTTTGCCATCCGAATCAACAATATTTTCATATTTTTTTGCAAATAAGCCTGAGAAATTAGAGATGTTAGATAAAGGTGTTTTCAAGTCATGTGTAACGATGTATGCAAACTGTTCTAGCTCCTCTTTCTGCATTTTCATTTGTCGATTTTTTGCCTCAAGAGCAATGATCTCTTCCTCTTTGCTAACCATGATACTTGAGACATTCACCTCGACATGTCTATTTGAAATATCCTCTTTGACAGTTAAAATTTCTTTCGAAATTGCCAAGGCTTGTTGGAGATCTCCCTCCTCTTCGAATAAGTTTTGACTTGCTTTCAGCCAGTGTACTTTATCAACAAAAAATGAATGTTCGTTGCAAAAATTCACACTAGATTTATATAATTTTTTGTACGCTGAAATTTTATTTTCAGCCAATAATAATTGACCTTCTTTTATAAATACATTAGAAAGTAAATAGTCTTGTTCATAATCCAGAGAGACTTTTTTTCCTAGCTCAATCGCATTTCTCGCATTTTCAAAATCGCCAAGAGATATGTAAGATTCAGCTAATGAGATATAGTTTTGACAAAGTAGGTATACGATATTTTGAGTGTTTTGAATTTCATTCTTGCTACGTATCTGTGTTTTACATTTATCAAGAGATATATTAAATTTTCGTATGGCCTCTTTATATTCTTTTTTAAGATTGTAAATTTCTCCAAAGTTGTGATGCACATAAGAAGAGGTAGTTAGGTTCTCATCATTTTTTACGGCTTCTACAGCTTTATTCAAATACTTAAGTGCACTATCAAATTGCCTTAAGCTCGTATATATGCTTCCAAGATTATTAAGAAAGACTCCATTCAAATGTGGGACATTTAATTTGTATCCTTTAAAACAATAATCAATAGCAGTAATATACTCATTGAGATTATTGGAGTATACATTTGATAGCTCTCTATAGACTGGAGCTAACTTATATTTGTCGAAAGGGAAATTAGAATTTATGGAGATGAAGGCTTTATTGAGGGTGCTAATACTTTTGAATGCCTCCCCTTCTATTCTAAAAGCTCTACCTAAAAAAGTAAGTAATTCACATTCTAATTCGAGCTCACCTTTAGCTTTTGTTAATTCTAATAGTTTTATTGAACGGTCTATGATCTTCTCATTAGATAGCCCAGCTCCATCTTTCAATTCCTCAAAACTAATTTTTAGGTCAGAATTGATATTCATCATAACTGGTTAATAAAAAAAGAATCTAATACTAAATGAAAGGCAAGCTTATGTTTCAATGTTGTGTGCTAATTGGTGTTTTAAAAAATGGAATGTTTCTTAATCCTATTAATCCCGAGAAGTTAAAATTGTTCCAATTCAACCAGATTTTTCCATTCTTTTAAAATACTATGATATGATTTGTGTACTTTTTAAAATTTCGTCGTCTTAATTGTATCACATACTAACTAAAATTTACTAGATGAAAATTCTTTCCACTCTTTTAATGATCATGTCAATTTCTGTGGCTTATGGACAATCCATAACTAACTATGATTTTGGTAAGAACAAATCAATGTATGAAATATCCAATCTTACAAATAGTAAGCTAAAACTTGGTAAAGGATTTTTATCTGGAGATTTCAGCGGAATTGATGACAATGATTACATAAGAATTTGGGATAATAAATTAATCTTCAAAGATACTGACGGAGAAATATGTTATAAGACCAAGAAGATCTCCTTAAGAAATGTGTCTGCTGTTGGATTTAAAGTAGACATCAAGGGAACAGGCACCTTGGATAAAAATCCTAATCAAAGTATTTATGACTGGGTAGATATCTCCTATTTCTTAGATGGTGAACAAGTAATTTTCGAAAGCATAAGTCCTGAAAATTTTGAAAAGAAAAAACACTACATTGAAGGGGTTCCTCAAAATTTCAACTCACGTGATATTAAGATATCTGATGAGAAGTCAATAGAAATCATGTTTTGTGTTTTAAATACTGGAGA
>CALGNN010000085.1 GCA_937961455.1 uncultured Saprospiraceae bacterium | reverse complement strand
AAAGCGTCTACTGTACCAAAGGCTGTTAACATTTGAGCCTCAGCAGCTGGACCTGGATCAAGACCTGCTGATTCATAAGCAACTCGAATCGGATTCTTCATCAATTCGACTTCATACTTAATTCTAATAGTATCCCCAGCTTCATATCCTGTATAATCTAAAAATGCGTCTAAACAATTTCCTCCTTCAACAGTAGTGTTTCTGCATTCATTAATGGATTCGTAGTTATATAGAACGAACCTTGTGAAAGTACCATCATATAAATCATTATATGAATTGGAATTGCTGACTGCAAAAACATCATTCCAATCATCTGGATATTCTTCAAAGCCATTGTCAAAGCCTCTTCCAACACATTCTTCTAATAATGATAGGTTTACTATTTGCCTATCTGCATAAGTATCTCCAACCTTTTGCACTGCAAACTCAAGTAGTTTTTCAGTATTAGGATTTATCATAAGATTTGCTCCTAGGACAGAAGAAGCGCTTCCATCATTCCCCCTCAACCATAATTCCATAATAACTCTTGCCAAGTCTACATTTTTAAGAACATGGTCATCTGTTAAGATCCAATAATAATCTATAACAAGTGTATCACAAGGCAGAAAACGCGTTTGATCATCAAATGGAACTTGATCTCTTGTAAGCTGAGTGGTTTTACTTGCATCTGTATACCCATAATTTTTTCTATAAATCTCTCTTACGTCTCCTTCTAACATACATGGACAATCAGAATCATTAGCATCACCATAAAAAGTGGCTGTACGACAAGCACGAACCATTTCGCAACCTTCAGGGCCACAACTTGCATCATTACATTTTTCTATGACTTGTTGAGATCCAAACCAGTACGCAGGAGGAGGACACCAAGCTGAATCCATTTCCATGGTATATTTATAACACACATAAGATCCAGGGTCACCTAAAGCGAGCGTGAATTGTCTATTCTCTGCATCTATATTGTTCCATGCAGTATCTGTTGACATATCTGCTGTGGTAGTAACACCACCAGAAGTAATTTCCGCATCTAAAATATCTATATCATAAATGTATCCTTCAGGACCAGCAAAACTTATTTGTAAATAAATTTCACTATCTGTACAAGCCCCAAAGTTTTCAGTTGTAAAATCATAACAAAACTCAACCTCTTGTGTACTTGCTCCCGTATTACCAAAGGCTCCAAAATCATATCCACTTAATGTTGGATTCGCAATGGGAATGGGATACTCGTTTGGATTTTCCGGATTATCAGAACCATGAATTATATTAAAACCATCAATTCCAGGAGGGAAATTTTTAAAAGAATTACCACAGTTGGTTTTGGCCTCAACATAAAACTGTGTGAAAGGACATGAATTTGAAGGACAAACATCAGATGAAGGATCTGGTTGTGAAACCTCACAAACCACTCCTATAAAAACAGATAGCTCTAATGTAGCTCCTCCTGCCAAATCGTCAAATATCCCATCATCATCAAGGTCTTCTAAACCACCAGGGCCATCCAAGTCGGTGCCCGGAGGCAAAGCAGAAAAGTCAATATTCAAGTCATCTCCTACCCAACCAAATGTATTTACGGGTAAGGAGGTGTTGTTTACGATTACTTCTGTTATTTCTAGATTTCCTTTTTCACAAGTTTCAAACCCCACACTCAAATCCGTATATTTATTTTGATCTGTATCTGTATTAGGATTTGTAACTGTCAGCTGTATTTCTCCATCCATTCCGCAAACCATAGGTGCACTAGCTAATGAGCTTGTAGCGGTTGGCAACATTGAACCCGTTGGTCTAATTCTAAGGAAACTCGTTTGCGAAGAAAGCTGACAAACTTCATCATCACATCCAAAAGTAGCATTATAGACAAATGTAAGATCAGCACTTTCTGGACAGCTATCCAGGATATAGCAAAACTCTATAGTAATTATTTCATTTGTATTAAATCTTTCATCATTGGGATTAGAAAGTTGATTACCCACAAACATATAGTCTTCTATAAGTACTGAAGTTTCTGCGTTTGCAGGGTCATGAGTCCAAGTCACAGGATAATCCCCTGCCCCAGGGTTAGCTGTTACAGAAGTCAAATCTAATCCACTACCAAACTCTAATCCCAAAAGATCAATTCTGAAACTATCGAGATAAGCATTAAGTCCATCTTGGGATATTGAAATTTCCTGACAGTACTCATCTCCAATGGAAGCTATAGTTAGTTCAGCAGGAGAAAGAGGGGAAAGAAGATTGACTACTGGAATATGAACTGAGGAGTTATATTCTTGATCTGGTGTATAAATTCCATTACAACTATGAATTTGATTGAGTGTATCAATGTAGATGAGATCATATTCAAAATGAATAAACAATGGTTCATCTTTACTGACATTACAATCTGTTCGTAAACCAATATTGGCAACGATCAGACTATCACCGTCAAATCCATCCACCAAAAATTCGGGGCAAGTCTCACTTGGATCTGAATTTGAAATGGAAGACCCAGAAAAGGTAGTAAACTCCCATCCTGCATATTCAATGCCATCAGGTAAACTTAATTCCAATTCAAAACCTTTCACCTGGCCAGGATCTCCTGTATAAATAATTAGTGATAAGGTGTCTGCCTCTCCACATGCCGTCAAATTATCTAACTGAGCATACCCTGGTGTACCACGTAAGTCAATAATTTCAATATCCGGACATTGCGAAAGACCATTAGAAGTAATTCCAATGATCAATAGACATGAAATAAAATATTTCAAATAATTAGAAAAATGTAACTGTGTACTCATAGTACTACTTTTAGAGGTTTAAAAATTAAACTTGTTCATTTCATTAAAGAGCAATCAGAACTTATTGCTCCATTTCATTTCCGTTTGTAGTTGCTGTTTAAGCCTTTGGGTATAAATACCAATAGTGCCCTATAAATATTTATAGTGCACTGAAAGAATTTTTATTAGAATCTTTCTTAAGAATTAATATTCGAACGAATACTAAGAAGCCATATAGTAGACCATTAGGTATTTGAATAGAACGAAAATTAGTTATCATCAAAGGTTGTGTTAAACATGATCTATAAGCCAGCTTTATGAATACTTGTTCTAATCCTTATTATGATTTGGGCTTTACAAAGACTCTACCAAATTCAAATTAGGATAATCGCATATATGTATATATATCATTGACAATCTACTAATGGAGATAAACGCTATACAATTGAAATATTAATTTCAAGAAAAAAATAAAGTGTACATGAAACTTGATACCTTTAAGTTGTGAAATTTTAGTTTTAAGCAAATGAAAATTGAGGATCTTAGAAAAAATTGGGAGACTTTCGGAGCGACTGATCCATTGTGGTCCATTCTAACACATCCAGCAAAAAAGGATAATAAATGGAATGAGGAAGAGTTTTTTGCAACAGGAACAAGAGCGATAAATCAACTCTTAAAACGCACTAAAAATTCTTTGAAGATTCCATTCTCAAACCGCAAAGCATTGGACTTCGGATGTGGAGTCGGACGCTGCACGCAGGCTCTGGCAAATCACTTTGATGAAGTCCTTGGAATCGATATTGCAGCATCTATGATCCATCTAGCAAAACACTACAATTCATTTCCTGATCGTGTAGACTATCAACAAACAGAGGATCCAAATTTGGAATTTTTGCCTTCAGAAAGTTTCTCTTTTATTTATTCCAATATTACCCTTCAACATATTCATCCGAGATATAGTAAAATCTACCTTAAGAGTTTTATTCGATTACTAGAACCAGGAGGTATACTGTTTTTTCAATTACCTAGTGCACCGCCTAAATCTCTTGCTGGAACACTATTCAAAATTATGCCACCAAGCATGATTAATCTTTATCGAAAAATAAAATATGGAAAGGCTCCTGTAATGGAAATGCATTGGATCGCTGTAGATGAATTAGAAAAACACTTTCAAGAAATAGGTGCTAAAATTGTACATCAAAGATCACAGGTCTTAAAAGATGGTTTTACAAGTAATTGGTATTATGTACAAAAGGGGTAGGGTTTAGCTGTTGGCTGTTTAGCTTTTTGGGTTTTGTGTTTCAAAAATTTTTGCAAGCAGACATTGAATAGAGAGACCTAAAATTCTTCAAAGTCTCCTCCACCTTCTTGACCACCACCTCGGCGACCTCTTTGCTTTTTCTGATTGATTCTGTAATTAGCAGCTAGATTAAAGGATCTGCTTCTCCATTGAAATTCGCCAATACTGTAAAAGTCTGGTCCAAAATTTTCATACCTCCTTAATCTCGTATTTAAAAGATCTCTAACACTCAGGGTTAGCGTAAGATCTTTGGAAGGAAGAAAATCTTTAGACCATCCAATATCGATTGAAGTCATGGATCTATTCCTTCCTTGAACTGTTGCTCTAGGAGCACGATAATTAGCTCTAAGTTGCAAGTCTGAGTCCCAGAAGCTAAATCTTGATGTAAGCCTTGAATTAAAACTAACCGCTTCAGCTTCAAAACTATCGTCAATATTGGTTCCGTCCGTTAACTGGTAAAAGACATTAGCATTGGCATCCAAGCGCAGCCATTTTAAAGCAAAATAATTAAAGGTCATCTCGAAGCCATAATCATTTCTTGTTGAAAGATTTTCGGGCGTAGTTTTAGATGTTCCATCTGGGAATACTTCTCTTATTCGTTCTATCACACCCGTTGAATATCTATAATATATTCCAGAGGTAAGCGTGGCTTTATTGAAGAAGTTGAGATAATTGATTTCGTATGAGTCAGTGAATGTGGGATCCAAGTTTGGATTCCCTGCAAAAATATTTCTATTGTCACTAAATGATAAGAACGGATTTAAGTACCAAAATCTAGGACGTCTCACTCTCCTACTATAAGAAACTTGAATCGCATTTGCTTCTGAAAATTTATAATTTAAAAAAGCACTTGGGAATAAACTAAAATAGGTGCGTGGATTTGTTTCATTCGTTTGAAGCAGCTCTGTGTTAATATCAGAATACTCTGAACGCAAACCTAATTGATAATTAAATTTTTCTCCCAACTTATTTCCATATTGAAAATAAGCTGCATAAATATTTTCATCGTAATTGAAATCATTACTAAGGTTTGTTAGGTTTTCCCATGATCCATCTTGTAATTCTTCAATGAGATATACATTGCTAATATTTCTTAAAGATGAATTTAAACCAAATTCATATTGATGATCCTTCCCTAAAGGTTTAACATAATCCATTCTGAAGTTCCATCTTCTTTCTCCTTCTTGATTTCCTGATCTTTGGTCTAAAGACGGAGACTCAACACCTCCATCTGGTCTGAATCGCTCTTCAAAAATTGAACTCTCTGTTTCAATATCATCAGAATATCTTGCACTAATTTCTAATTTATGATCTCTTGAGCTGAATTCTTTGGTATAATTCAAGCTGTATTCCAAGGCGCTCTCATCTTCAGATTCATTATCGGTACGAGTGGTTCTTCCAAGGAAGTTGCTTGCTGTATTTAAAAAATCATCATACAGATAAGTAGACAAATTGCTTTCATCTGAAAGTCTGTAGGAGAAGGCTCCTGTTAAGGATTCCTTTTCTGATATAAAATAGTCTGCACCAAATCTAAAACTATTCGATAATCCAGCTCTATTGGAAGATCTACTTTGATCAGAAATGTAGGTGATTGCATCATCATATACTTCTTGGTATACGGACCCAATTCCTGGATTTTCTCTATAGTTCAGTCCATAGCTCCCAAAAAGATTCACCTTACCTTTTCGATAATTGACATTTGCCCCGACTCCAGCTCTATATGGCCAACCTCCGTTTAGATCAAAAGATCCATTGAAGCCACTGCGCTTATCTTTCTTTAAAACAATATTAATGATACCTGCCGTTCCCTCAGCTTCATATCTTGCAGAGGGGTTAGTCACTACTTCCACTCTTTCTATGAGATTAGCTGGAATCTGTCTTAAGCTATTACCGTTTTCAGCATTGGCAAAATTGGAAGGTTTACCATCAATTAAAATTCGAACTCCTGTGCTTCCTCTTAAACTCACTTCTCCTTCAATGTCTACTGTGACGGAAGGTACATTATCTAAAATATCTACAGCTGAACCACCTCGATTGGCTAAGTCCTTACCTACATTAAAGATTCTCTTATCTAATGAAAACTGCGTTTCTGATTTTTCTGCTCTGACTTCAACTTCTTCTAAAAGTAATCCTCCTTCACTCACTTTGATGATACCCATATCAACATTAAAATCTCCAGCTTTCATTTTTTCACGGTCGAAAGGAACTGGATCAATGACCATTTTTTCATAACCTAAAAATTCTATTTCAGCAAATGAAGGACCCGCTTTACTTTCAATGGAAAACATACCATCTATATCAGAAATACCACCACCTAAGAGCGCGGTATCTTTTTTACTAAATATGGATATCGTGGCAAATTCAAGTGCACTTGAAGTATTAGCGTCGACTATTTTTCCCTTGATCGTCACCTTTGGAGCCTCCCCTCTTGGACCTCTTTCTCCAGAACCAGATTGCGGCCGCTGTGCACTGATATTAAAAACAAATAATATTGCCAGTAAAGAAAGGATATTCTTTAGTTTCATTTAAATATACTTTAGTCTATTTAGACATTTTAGAAGGTAAAAGGTTTAATATTGGGCCAGCAATACTAATGTAAAAGTACAACTACTTTTCAGTCTTTTCTATATTATAAAATTACAAATGCCATTTTTCTAAAGGTTGATGGATCATAAAAGTATTTGGATCAGAGAGTTCCATATCTTCTTTCCAATCTTCAGGAGTTGTTTCGGGATTTAGCAAACAGCCCCTTCTGATGTACGGGTATATTTGGTCATAACGTTTTGCTTGAACGGAATCGATTCTTCGATGCACATGGGACCTATTGATTCGATCTGCATTATTAATTCCTGAAGCTCCCATTAATTCCACAAAAGCTTTTATGGTTTCTTTATGATACTTTGCTACTCTATGTTTTTTATCAGTTACATCAAGGCCCTTCACCAGGTGTTCTTTTTGCGTGGCTACTCCTGTTGGACAAGAATTTTTATTACATTCTAGCGCTTGTATGCATCCAACAGCCATCATCATGGCTCTTGCACTATAGCATGCATCGGCACCAAGAGCTAAAGCTCTAAACACATGAAAGCCAGAAACTATTTTTCCTGAGGTAAGGATTTTAATTTTGGTTTTGAGTCCAAATCCTTCTAATGCATTATAAGCAAAGGCAAGGCCTTCTTTAAATGGCATACCAACAGCATTTGAAAATTCGACGGGCGCTGCTCCTGTGCCTCCTTCTCCTCCATCTACTGTAATAAAGTCTGGTGTAATACCAGTCTCTAGCATAGCCTTACATAGTGAAATAAACTCTGCTTTGTGCCCTATACATAATTTGAATCCTACTGGTTTGCCTCCAGATAAGTCTCTCATTTGTTTTATAAGTTGCATCAATTCAACGGGCGTCTTAAATGCTTTGTGATAAGGAGGTGATAAAACATCCTCTCCCATTTTAACATTTCTAATTCGCGAAATTTCTTCCGTTACTTTTTTAGCTGGCAAAATTCCTCCATGTCCTGGCTTGGCTCCTTGAGACAATTTAAGTTCAATCATCTTTACATTAGGAGCTGCAGTTCGTTCTTTATACAATTCTGGACTAAAGCCGCCATCTTCTGATCGACAGCCAAAGTATCCAGTTCCTATTTGATAAATGAGATCTCCTTCAAACTTATCGTGATATGGTGAAATGCCTCCTTCTCCAGTATTATGTGCAAAGCCCCCTATGGCAGCTCCTCCATTTAAAGCCATGATGGCATTTTTTGAAAGTGAACCAAAGCTCATTGCAGCCACATTGAAAAGGCTGCAACTATAAGGTTGTTTGCAATCTGGACCCCCTATCTCCACACGTTGATCTGCTTCAATATCATGATGATCAATCGCAGCAATGGAATGGTTCATCCATTCGTATCCTTCTTTGTAAACATTGAGCTGCGTTCCAAAAGGGGTAGTACCTACCTCACTTTTAGCTCTTGCATAAATTAGGGATCGATCGATTCTGTTGAATGGGCGTCCGTCTGTGTCAGGCTCAATAAAGTATTGATACAATTTTGGTCTAAGCCATTCAGCTAGATATCTACTTCTTCCAAGGAGTGGAAAGTTTTTGGTTATAGCATGTTTGTTTTGAAAAATGTCATACAATGTGACACCCGTTGCAAGAAAGAAAATTACGGCTAGTGGATAAAACCACCAGCTAAATGAATATCCCAGCCAAGCAAAAGCTGCTAATCCCAATAAACAAAGTAGAACGGTCGCAATGCGCATGATCAAAATTTTGAACTAGGTAAAAGTATGATTATTTCTTTTCCTTTTTACCTTGAAACAAAAACGAAACCAAAAAATATCATGGCTTCAGGCTTGAAGATTTGCCGCTATTTAGATTATGTAAATCTAAATCCAATAAGCAGAAGCTTTACCAAATTTATGTGAATGAAAAAGAAATCTTATTTCCTATTGATAAATAGAATGAGCTCTTTTCGAGAAGTATCAAACAGATATTTATCTATACCTAATAAATAGGGGTTTATCAGTCCATCAATATTTATCGAAGTATCAAAAGTCTTGTCGACTAAAAATTCTGCACCTTTTACTTTAATGTTTGCTAGTTGGCAAGTGTTAAATTGATAGGCTGATGAAGTAGATTTTTTGGACGTTTTATTGGGGCTTGTAACGTGGTAAGCGGACTCAGCAAGCTTTACCGCTTTTTTAATTACTTTTTTATTTGACTTAAATAATACATTGCAAGCGGCGCCAGAATCAATTCCCATCTTGTACGTAATTCCTTCGATATCAAATGAGATTACAACGAGTGATTCGTTGATAACTTCATAAGGTATCTTTTGAATACTAAAATTCTTATTCGTTCCAATTGCTTTTTCTTTTGATGGATTCAACTCGATTACGCCTTTAGAATAATCAATTAAAAAAGTAACAGATTGTATTAATGATAGACCGACAATTCCATCTATCTTTTGATCCAAACTTTGCTCTATGTTGCTTAAGTCAAGACTGTATGCTTCAAGGTTATTCCAAACTTTATTTCCAATACTAAATTGCTGAAGTACAAGGCTAGAAGCAGAAATGGTACCGTGAATGCTAGTAAAATTTTCTCTTTTTGTGCTGTTAACCTCAGGTTGATTGATAAACAAATCATCTGCACCTGTATCCAAGATGAAATTTCCAGTCAATCCATTCATTTCAGCCTCTATAATGATAAACCCTTGTTTTTCTACAAAGGGTATTGTCGCAGATTCATTGGCTATCAAAGTATTATCTAGACCACTAAAAAAGCAGACCAGAAGTCCCAAAAAGCTATAATATGTTGTTGAATTAAGTAACACTTGCAACCAAAATATGCATTTAATTTAACATAAGCAATATTTGGATAACCTAGAATTAACATTCAGTTAACATTGGGAAAGCGTATTATTAGCTTTTTAACATCAAAAAAGGCATCCATTTTAGAAATGAATGCCTTTAAATTAAAACGCAAGTCTGCCTAAAAGAGGCAGGGTCCGTCGACGTATCTTTGCTTACTTTATAGTATAACTTAAGCTTAAGCCAAAAGTAATTCCTCTTTTATAATTAAAGAATACATAATCATCTCCTAAATAACTTGATGATCTTTGGAAATCACTATTTAAAAGGTTGTTAGCTGTAAAGCCTAAATCAAAAGTTTTGAATTTTTTAGAAAAGGTAAAATCTAATTGTGATCTTCCTTGATCATAAATATCAGGTGTTCCTTCTCTTCCTATGATATTCAATCTATCTCCGATGGTGTTTAAAGAAAGCGTCGCATCTATCCCTCTATCAATGTCACTATAGATTAATCCAGCATTAATAACAAATGGTGATTGGCCTTCAAAAGGACGTCTTTCCGGATCTAGACCTTCTAAGCCAGGAATTACATAGGCTTCCATACTTGAATTGATGTAAGATAAATTACTTACAAATTTCACATTCTTTAAAATTGGGCTGATAAAGTCTAATGATTTTCTGTATTCTAATTCTAATCCAAAAAGTCTTGCTTTCTCGACATTGACAAATTCAATTTCTGGATTAGGTGACTTTCTATATGACAATACGATCGGATTGGTAAAGTCTTTATAATAACTACTAAGCGCAATGATTTCACCTGGCTTGTTAAACCATTCCCATCTTAAATCATAGTTTAAGATGTCCGTCTTTTGTAAATCTCTATTTCCAAAAAGCGTCAATTTTTCAAGTACATCTTCAGAGTCAAATGGTGCAATTTCTCTCATGTTTGGTCTTGATAAAGTCTTAGAGAAAGAAGCTCTAAGATTCATATCGTCATTTAACGCATACACAAAATTAACTGAAGGAAGAATATCATTTACCTCAATTTCTCCTGCGGCAATCGAAGTATCTCTGCTTGTTGCATTAAGCCTTGTTGTCTCATATCTAGCTCCACCAATAAACTTTAATTTTGGTGTAATAGGATAATTGACCATTGCATAAGTTCCAAAGACATCATCGTTTCCTGTATACGAATTTTTGAATATCGTTTCATCAATAATGTAGTTGGCTAAAATATATTCATTTGCAACATCATCACTGCTGATTAATCCATAGTTATCATCTGCTAAGTACGCATCAGGATTTCCACTAAAGACAGAAGTATATCCATCATGCTGCTCTACCAAGTAGCGCTCTTCTGTAAATACTCTATCCTTTTGTGTAAATAGCGCCCCAACTTTTACCTTCGCTCCTTTGCTTGAAAATGGAATTGTAAGGTCTAGTTTTGCATCTAATTGCTCATCTTCTAAATTTCTATAAAAGTGAAAGGGTCTTCTTACATCTGAAGATGGTATTTCGTATACATCAGTATCCGAATTCCAGTCATTTTCAAAAAATCTAAGATCTGGTGTATTAAGACTTGAGTTAGCTTTACTCACTTTCCATGAGATCATTGCTTTATTCATCTCACTTAATACATGCTCCCCACCTAGCTGAAAATTCGTTAAGGCTCTTTCATTAAATGTTAAAGAGCGTCCTTCGAATACTCTTGGTTTTAGAATATTATCTGGTCTTGAACCATATAAATATCTCGCGCCAATTTCGGAAGCGTGGTTATATATTCCAGTAAAGTTGATGGTATTGAAATTTCCTATTTTATAAGAGAGTCCCAACATTCCATTGACTGTTGGTGATTCTGTGCTCAAGGTTTCTTTAAAGTCACCTTGATTTTCAAGGAAATCATCAGTAGTAAATCTCAACACCCAATTGGCTTTGTCATACTCATTTAGGTGGCTATATCTCGTATTAAAACCAGCTGAAAATGTGACACCTAATTTGTTTTCTCCAAGATCATATTGGTTACCAAAAGAAATTCCATATCCGTGATCTAATGAAGATCTTTTATTTTGTACATCAAAATTCTGGCTAAATGCTTTAGTTAAAGCATCTGCACTATTAGCAAAATCTTTTTGACTATTAAAAAGCCCACTATCTCCTAAGAAAGCATTGTAGAACAAACTGTTTCTAGCAATTCTTGGAATATTTCTATCAAAATCTAAAATAGCTCTGGTCGCATCAGCATCCAAAATACTCGGTCTTGCTCTCGTTCCATCATCAAATCCCCAATAGTCTGTTGCACCTCCATCATAAGTTAAGAATTGGTCATTCAAGTTATTTTGATTATTGAATGCCGTTGAGACTTTAACACTTAAGAAGAATTGTTCTGGAAAACTTTTCGTTTTGATATCAACATTTCCTCCAGTAAAAGTACCTGGCTGATCTGGTGTAAAAGTTTTTGATGTAATTATGTTATCTAAGAGATTCGTTGGAATAAGATCCAATTGTGCACTATTTCTGTATGGATCTGCACTTGGTATCGTTAATCCATTTAATTGTGTTAAAGAATAACGATCTCCTAGTCCTCTGATATAAATATATTTCCCTCCTGAAACAGTAGCTCCTGATACCTTAGTCATTGCAGAAGCTGCATTTCCTAAGGAAAACTTACTCATTTCTTGAGATGAGATTCCATCTTGGATTTTATCAGAATTTTTCTGAAGTAAAAGAACAGCATTCTCTGAGCGTTCAATGATTTTAGCTGTTACCACAACTTCTTCAATTTCTACAGCCCCAGAAGACATAGGAACATCTAGGAATTTAGTTTCCTTATCTACGACTTCAACATCTGTGATTAATTTATCTGCAAAACCAATGTAAGTAACTTTGACTGTGTAAATTCCAGCAGCAGCTTCCAGTTGATATTTGCCATCAAAATCTGTAACAGCAACCTGATCTGTTCCCTCTAAATAAACATAGGCGCCAATCAGGGTTTCTCCAATTTCCTCATCGATTATGGTTCCAGAGATTGTCCCTTGAGCCATAAGAGGAATAGTGCATATAGCAATGAGTAGTGTAAGTAATAATTTTTGAAATGTTTGCATTTTAATGTGCTTGCGTTTTAATTAAAAAAAGATTTGAGTAGAAGCTTGCGAACCTTCTACTCAAATCGAATAGGTATTATTTGATAAATCTATTTGTTGCAACAAGGCCTTTAGGTGATTCCATCAATAGGATGTAACTACCTTGTGAAAGCATTGAAGCATCTAATTGTATATTATGTTTTCCTTCTGTGAAGTTTTCGTTTGTAAGGCTTTGTTGAATTTTTCTCCCTGTAATATCATACACGCTAAATGTCAATTTGACAGCGCTTTCAAGTTCAAATTGTAAACTAATTTGATCCTGTACTGGATTTGGGAATAATTGTGCTGAAGCCAATACATCATCTTGAATATCTGACACTGATGTTTCAGCCACAAAGTATCCATACTCATCTAAGGCCGTCCAGCCTTTGGCCCAATTGTCATTTTCAAATGCCCCGATGTAAGTAGTCACATCTACACCAGCTTCAGATGCAGCAGATGCACCAGACAAAGCAGGTGAACCTGAACTAGGCACAGGATTTAATTTGTTGTCAGGAAATCTAGAAATTGAAATTTGTGGATCGACATTTTCAATAGAATACGTTGTCGGTTGCGTTCCGATTAATATATCGCCTGTGTTATTATATACTATGTTAGTTGCGATAGCTGGCTCAGAAGCATCGAAAAAATCGTAAACGTAATTTTTCTGGTCCACAAAGATCGAATTCCATACTTGTGCATTTCCTGCTTTCTTTAAGATAAATCCATTTGATTTTGGATTTTCTGAATTAGGTCCTGCTCCAATAAATGTTCCGTTGTAAATTCTTCCTGATTCATTTGGATCACCATCAGCTTCCTCTGTTCCATCATATTCAATGGCATTATCTCCTTGTCCTGATGCTTCTCCTTGTAAGGATAAAGCGTATTGAACAAATCCATTATAACTTTCATCAAAATCATAAGAGTCATCTCCACAAAATGCAACAACTGCATGTGTTACGTTTACAGTCCCTCCAAAGAATTCGATTCCATCATCTTTATTGGCAAATACTTCTATATAATCTATGGTTGTTCCATTACCTACACCTCCTAATGTCAATCCGTTAATCTCATTATCTGCTCCTAGCACTGCTCCTCCGTGTCTGATGGATACATATTTTAAAACTCCTGAGTCATCTGCAGGATCATTTCCACCATATTTGATTCTTTCTTCATCTGAAGGAATTCCTTCAATCACATCTTCTCCACCATCTTCTCCTACAATGGAATTTCCCAATATGATTAAACCACCCCAAGTCTGATTATCAGCAGCTGTTAATTCTGTCGTAGTAGTCAGATCATCTAATTCTCCTGTAAATATGATAGGATTGTTTGCGGTTCCTTCGGCTATGATTTTAGCTCCTTTAGTAATGATTAAAGTAGAAGCTTCATTTGGATTTGATGGGATAGCCTTTCCTTTGATTACGGTTCCTGGTTCAATAGTTAAAGTTGCACCTGATTCAAGATAAACATATCCATCGATAAGATATTCTGTATCTGCGGTCCAAACATAATCTATGCCTCCCTCTAAATTTGCATCTTGTACAAGTACTTGAGCACTGAGTGAAAGGCTAAAAAATAGTAGTATTAAGGATGTGTAAAGTTTTATCATTTTATTCTTTTTCAATTCACTGCAAATTTAGGCCATTGACATTTCCTGTTAGTTAATGAATAATTACTAAAAGATTAATTGACGGTTAGATTAATATTACCTATGTTATCTATATATTAATTGGCGTTCTTTTTGCTATATAAATAGCATAAAATCAATTACTTAAACATTAATGAATTATTTAATTTAAAATGGATTGGAAAAGTAGTTTTCTAGGATTTGAACAATATTTGCAATTGGAAAGAGGTCTTTCAAAACATTCAATTTTAGCCTATAAAAATGATGTATTGAAACTCTATGAATTTACCCAATTGTATCTTGCCGATAAACTACCAAACCAATTAGAATTCGATGACCTGGTAAAATTTGTAAAATACTTGCACCAGTTGGGCATTGGGGCTAGTACCCATGCAAGAATACTTTCAGGAATTCGTGGATTCTTTAAGTACCTTTTGATTGAAGACATTATAGAAAAAGACCCTTCAGAACTTATTGAAGGTCCAAAGCTGGCGAGGAAAATTCCTGAAGTTTTATCTTATCAAGAAATTCAACAAATCCTTTCCTCTATTGATCTTAGTGAGCCACTTGGGCACAGAAATAAGGCTATTATCGAAACGCTATACGCTTGTGGATTGAGGGTTAGTGAGCTTTGCCATCTCACCTTATCTGGTATCTATTGGGAAGAGGAGTATATTCGAATAATTGGTAAAAACAACAAAGAACGTTTAGTTCCTATTGGTACTGATGCACTGAAGCAAATTAAATACTACTGTGAAAATTATAGATCTAGCTTAAATATTAAAAAGGGAAATGAAGATTTTGTCTTCTTAAACAGAAGAGGAGCAAAACTAACTAGGGTAATGATATTTTACATCATTAAAGATTTGTGTGCTAAAAATGACATTACGAAATCCATAAGCCCTCACAGCTTCAGACATTCCTTCGCCACACATTTAGTTGAAGGCGGCGCTAATTTAAGAGCCGTTCAAGATATGCTAGGACACGAATCTATTTTAACAACCGAAATATATACACATTTAGATAGCAGTTATTTAAGAGAAACCTTGATGAGCTTCCATCCTCGAAATAAAAAGGCTGTCTAAGTGCACTTTAATTAAAAATCAACGTTATAAACAAGATTTGTAATTTTACCATAGTGAAGAATGAATATAATCTTATCAGCTGCTGGCTTGTACTGTTGTTTTTATTATCGGCTTGTGCCAACATTGTAAGCCCTGTCGGAGGAGACAAGGATACGGAGCCTCCTCAAATTGATAGCCTTGCGAGTACTGAAAATTTTCAAACTCAATTTGATAAAAAGGTGATCATTTTGCGATTTAATGAATGGATCAGGCTTAAGGATCAACAAAATCAAATTGTTTTCTCCCCTCCTTTAACGTACAAAACAGATGTTGAATTAAAAGGGAAAGATGTGATCATTGCTTTTGATCCGGATGAAGTATTCAGAGAGAACACTACCTACACCATTAATTTTGGTTCTGCTATAGAAGACATTACAGAAGGCAACAGTCTTGAGAATTATAAGTTTGTATTTAGCACTGGAGATATTATTGACTCTCTTCAGATCAGTGGAAAGGTAATCGATGCAGTAAGTCTCGAACCAGCAGAAGGTGTGACTGTAATGTTGTATGATGTATTTGAAGATTCAATCGTTTATAAAGAAAACCCATTCTATTTTGCGAAAACAGGTGAGAAAGGGTTTTTCACCATCAGCAATGTGCGGGAAGATGAATTCAAAATAGTAGCCTTAAAAGATGCCAACTTTAATTACAAATTTGATCTTCAAGAGGAAAAGATTGGCTTTTCTGATACAAGTATTAATTTGGTAGAATCCATAAAAGGACTTTCGTTGAAAGTCTTTCAGAATGAAATGGATTTACAATACATGGATTATAATTATTGGAGTCCAAATTATTTATCAATAAAATATAATCAATCAGCACCAGACATTCTTGTCAACTCTAATGCCCAAATAGATTATGTAGAAGCTAAGGATGATTCTTTAATGATTTGGTTGAGCCCATCAACAGATAGCATTCAAGAGATCATTTTATCACATGAAGAAAATTATCGAGATACGATCAGTATTTCCAAACCTAGATCTGCCAAAGTAGGTAATTTCGAAATCACTGAAGTTGAAGTTTCGAATTTCATTAAACATACCCCTTCAAAAAACCTAAAACTGGGATTTAATTATCCAATTAAAAATATAAACGAAGCACTTATTGAATTAATCGATACTGCAGGGACTACAGATTTTGAGATTATCAGAGATACCATTAATGATAGATTGATTTACATAAAATCTCCTTGGAAAGAAGCCATCAGATACAAACTCCACTTCTTACCAGGTGCATTATCTTCTGACTATCATAATCAATCTGATACGCTGAAAGTCACTTTCCCTGTTGGAAGCTCCAATGAATTTTCTACCTTACATATTAATGCCAGTCGATTAGACGCTGATGTGCAATATTTAGTACAATTGGAAAAGGGTCAAAAAATACTATCAACTGATATAATTAAAAATAAAAAACTGGGTAGCTTGAGTTATTACAATATTGCACCTGAAAAATATGTCTTGAGAGTAATTGAAGATCGCAATTTAGATGGAAGATGGACTACTGGCAATTATTTAAAAAAACAAGCTGCTGAAAAGCAAAGAATATTTAAAATTGAAGACTTGAGAGCGAATTGGGAAAAAGAACTTACGGTTATTTGGAATGAGTAAAAGGTTATTAAGATCGGACAAGCTGGTAAAATTTTACGGCCGCAGAAAAGTGGTTAATGAGATTAGCATCAATGTACATCAAGGTGAAATCGTTGGCTTGCTTGGACCAAATGGAGCTGGCAAAACCACTACATTTTATATGGTGGTCGGTTTTATAAAACCCTCAGATGGTAAGGTGTTTTTAGATGATGAAGAGATCACACATTTGGCCATGTACAAGCGTGCTAGAAAAGGTATTGGATATCTCCCACAAGAACCCTCTGTATTTAGAAAACTAAGTGTTGAGGATAATTTGAAAGCTGTATTGGAGATGACTACGTTAAATAAACAAGAGCAGAAGGAAAAATTGGAAAGTCTCATTGAAGAATTTGGATTGGAGAAAGTCCGCGATAATATGGGAGATTCCTTATCTGGAGGTGAGCGTAGAAGAACTGAAATAGCTCGTGCATTAGCTACGAATCCAAACTTCATTTTGCTAGATGAACCTTTTGCAGGGATCGATCCAATCGCTGTTGAAGACATACAATCTATTGTAGCAAAACTAAAGGAAAAAAATATTGGTATACTTATAACTGACCACAATGTGCAAGAGACTTTGAGTATTACTGACCGTGCATATTTGATGTTTGAGGGAAGTATTTTGAAAGCTGGTACGGCAGAAGAATTAGCTGCTGATGAGATGGTAAGAAAAGTATATTTAGGCCAAAACTTTGAATTGCGAAAAAAGAAACCCGCAATTGATGAAACAACTTAATTTCATCATACTCATATTATTGGTATTCAGTTTCATTCAATGTGAAACAGAGGATTATACCCTTGATAAAAAGAAGCAACTCTACATTGACACTTTTTCTACTAGACTTATTAAAGACATTAGTATTGAGATGGATTCGCTCTGCGAATTAAATCAAGAAGCCTATGTTAAAGATGCAGTTGATTCTATACTTACTGCAAGAAAAAAGGAAATTGAAAAAATGCTAAGGAATTAATATGAAGCGAGGTCTTATACATATTATCGGCATTGGGTTTTTGCTAATGTTGTGTACTGCACAGACTGTAGATTGGAAAAAAGATCAGGATGTGTTAGATGGAATCGAAGCAAAACTAGAAGCCTTCAGAGCTAGAAAAATCCGTGAGTGTAAAGAAAAAGCACTCAAAGAAGCCATCGTAAAAGTGGATTCCTTACTTAAGATAAGTGCAGGACAATTGAAGAAGGATAGCATTAGAAAACCCTTCCGACCTGCTAGACCCAATGCTCCAGGTTTTGAAGTAGCTTTAGACTCTACTCCTATTGTTCCAATTATTAAATAAGTATTTTAAAAATAAGCTTTGTGTTATCGCAATAGTTTAATTGACGTTCACGAAGCATTTTTGAGCGTGATTAACAAACTTTTTTTGAAGTTTAGAAGAGAGACGCTCCGCCCTTCTTAGACCTTGCAATTCACCAGAAAAAAGTGCTTCAAAAATTCCTCCTTCATATTTCAAAGTATTTGGGAAAGGCTTCATTAAATCATTGCCATTTAAATCAGCAATCACTATCGATTTTACACCACCACCACCATTGACATCCGTGGTACCTATTCTAGCTAAATAACTTTGTTCAGGATCAAAACTTTCTGTGATGTATTCCAAGTTGGCGTTTAAAAACTTTGTTTGATCTTTATCTTCAATGAGATCTTTATAGTCAGAATCATAGATAAATAATATCCTTGAATAAGTATATCCCGATGTAAATTTTTCAACCATAAGTTGGTTGTTCTCATCAGTTAAGTTTTTTAATGCTATTAAATCCTTTCGGGTTTTTCCTTTCAAAGGACTATCCTTTGCTTGAGCTATGAGGTTTTCCATCGCTGAAATTTTCTTTTGATTGCTCTCAAGACGAATCAATAAGGTACCTTGTTGTAGTTCGGATATATGATGACAAGCCTCAGTTTTATTCTGTGCTTGAATAAGTCCTATCATCATGATACATATCAAAGTAAATAAATGTCTTAAACCCATTTTGGTATTTTGTTATTACAAAGTTAATAGATTGCAATTACAATCCATTTTTTACATTTTTGCGTTCTTAAAAAAATTAGATAAACAATATGATTAACGAAGCACCAGATATTCAAGCTTTAAACGAAGAAATTTATGCAGAAAGTGCATTTGTAGATACGATCCGTTCTGCAACTTCAGAGATCATTGTGGGACAAGATACCATGGTCGAAAGATTGCTTTTAGGTCTGCTCGCGAGAGGACATGTTTTGTTAGAAGGTTTACCAGGCTTAGCAAAAACTTTGGCTATAAAAACTTTATCATCAGCCATTGATGCCCAATTCAATAGAATTCAATTTACCCCTGACCTTTTACCTGCAGATATTATTGGTACGATGATTTATAATCCTGGCACCAATGAGTTTACGGTAAGAAAGGGCCCTGTTTTTTCAAACTTTGTATTAGCGGATGAGATCAATCGTGCTCCTGCAAAAGTTCAGTCTGCGCTCTTGGAGGCGATGCAAGAACGCCAAGTGACAATTGGAAAAGAAAGTTTTAAACTGGAAGAACCCTTTTTGGTACTAGCTACTCAAAATCCCATTGAACAAGAAGGAACTTATCCTTTACCTGAAGCGCAAGTAGATCGATTTATGCTAAAGGTTAAGATTGGCTATCCAACTAAAGAAGAGGAAAGAGAAATTGTTAGAAGGAATCTCAATGGGACCGTTGCTAATAAAGTGAATCCAGTCGTTAAACCCGCTCAAATTTTGAAAGCGAGAGAGGTTGTAAAGAAGATTTATATGGATGAGAAGATAGAACAATACATCCTTGATATCGTTTTTGCAACAAGAAATCCTGAGGAGTATGGCTTAAGCAATTTGAATAATTTATTAAACTATGGCGGCTCACCCAGGACCAGCATTTATTTAGCATCAGCTGCAAAGGCATTGGCGTTTTTAAGAAGAAGAGGTTATGTAATACCTGATGACGTTAGGAATGTTTGCAAAGATGTCATGAGACATAGAATAGGACTCACCTATGAAGCAGAGGCTGAGGATATCAGTCAAGAAGATATCATAGATCAAATTCTAAACACTGTAGCTGTACCTTAATGGAAAGCAATGAATTATTAAGGAAGGTCCGGAAAATAGAATTAAAGACAAAGGGTTTAAGTAAGCACATCTTTTCTGGAGAATATCACAGTGCATTCAAAGGAAGGGGCATGTCCTTTAGTGAGGTTCGTGAATACCAATATGGTGATGATGTAAGAAATATCGATTGGAATGTTACTGCACGAACTTCTGATCCCCATGTCAAAATATTTGAAGAAGAAAGAGAGTTGACCGTAATGCTCATTATTGATCTTTCAGCATCTTCTTTTTTTGGGACAGAAGAACAGTTTAAAAATGAAATGCTCACTGAAATTGCTGCTGTAATTGCTTTTTCTGCCATTCAAAATAATGACAAGGTTGGAGTGATACTATTTTCAGATACGGTCGAAAAATACATTCCACCAAAAAAAGGAAAGTCACATATCCTCCTAATCATTAGAGAATTACTAACCTTTAAATCAACAGGAAAAGGAACCAATCTATCAGAAGCTTTGGAGTACTTTAATAATGTCCAAACCAAAAGATGCATTTGTTTCATCCTGAGTGATTTCATGACGGATAATTATAAGCAAGCACTCAGTGTCGCTTGCAATCGTCATGACATTGTGGGATGTCAATTATATGATCCAAAGGAGCAAAAGCTTCCAGCAATTGGCAGGGTTCGCTTAAAAGATGCAGAAACTGGAAAAATTATAAGCTTTAATAGTTCTGACGCTTCCATTCAAGAAAAATATGCAAATTGGTTTGAGCAACATTCTGAAAACTTTAAATCAAACTTTTACAGAAGTGGCGGAGATGTTTTAAGCATTCGTACTGACGAATCCTACATTCACAGTTTGTTACAGTTTTTTAAAAGAAGGAAAAAATAGGTGCAGCGATTACTCATTCATATCATCTTTTTTTTCGGATGCCTAACGGGGCTCCAAGGGCAATCTAATTTTATTATCACGCCCGATACCACCATCTTTCAAATTGGAGAAAAGCGCAACTTAAAATTAATTGCACCAGAACTCATCATTAATAAAAAACTGGATTATAGTCGCTGGGATACCATCCTGCCTCAAGAATTTACAGGAACATTTGACAAAGAAAATCCCAGCATTGAATTTCTTTCAGAATCAGAATGGCTGAAGAATGCAAACGGCTCCTTAGAGAAGAATATTGAATTTATCATGTGGAAGGAAGGCATCTATTTTTTACCGCCTTTAGAAGTACAGAGTAGAGACCGCCGGAGTATATTAAGCAATACCGTTTCTTTCAAAGTGCAATCGCCACTAACTGGTGGACTCGAAGCTGACCCAGAAAATTTAGCTCCTATTAAATCGATCATCAGAGAGCCTATTAATATATTAGACTACATAATCCCAATTTTAATTGTACTCGCTATTCTAGCCTTCTTTGGGTTACTTCTATTTTTAAACTCTAGGCATAATAAGAAGCAAATTTCAACACAACTCATAGAATATGAATCTTATACTGCTGCAGAAATTGCCTTAAAAAAGATCGAAGTGCTTGAAGCTGAAGCATTATGGACCAAAGATCAATCGAAACAACACCAGTCTTCTTTTGCTTACATTTTAAGAGAGTTCTTATCTAGAAATTTTAAATTTCCAGCACTTGAATTGTCTTCATCTGAAATAATGCAATCTTTTAAAAGTTTAAAAGATGATACCAATCAACAAAATCTTTTATACCGTTTGTTGAATATTTCAGATCTGGTAAAATTTGCAAAAGCCATTCCTGGTGAAGAAATGCACAAACAATTTCTGACAGAAATCAGAAGCTTTATTGGAGCAGAAGATTTAAAAGAAAAATTTGTAAGCTTAGAAAAAGGAGATGATTACGCATATAAAAAACTCCTTTACCAAGGATTAGAATTTGACTATCAATTACCAGATAAAATTGTTCATGCGGATTACAAATCACAATTGGCTTCTCCATTTGAACGTCTTTTATCTTTATTCGTTGATAGGATTTGTTTTACTTTATTATGCATCGTTTTCTTCTTTATATACGCATCCATATTTATGGTCAATATGGACTTTATGACAATTCTAATTGAATTGTACATTACTTCAACCCAAATCATCCTGGGTGTCATTTTCTTAATCTTGAGCTTCCTTTATTTCCCAGTTGCTCATTGGTTTTTTGATGCCAGTTTTGGGAAATGGATATTTAGACAAAAATTCTATTTCAAGAAACAAAATAAATCTTTCGTCAAGTATTTGATTCGATGGATCGTGACACCATTTTCTTGGATATTGGGTATAGGGTACATTATGGCTTTTTTCACGGAAGACGTTCAAACACTCCATGATTTAGCAGCTGGGACGACCGTCATTAATACTGAAGATAATAATCTAGAGATATGAGAATTTGGGGCAACATATATCTAGACCATCCATGGTTCTTGCTTTTGCTTGGACTTATTCCCTTGTACTACTTCTGGCAAAAAAGAAAAGATCCAAAAGAAGCGATTCATATTACTTTTCCTGCTTTAGAAAGCATTCAAGATCAAGGCGGATTTTATCACCTTTTAGAAAAAATGATCAAGATCGCTCGCTTGTTAAGTCTGCTTGCATTAATCATAGTCTTAGCGCGTCCAATTACAGCTTTACAAGAAGAGGTCATCGAAGCAGAAGGTATCGATATATTCTTAGTAATGGATTTGTCCAGTAGTATGCTAGCCAAAGATTTTGATCCTGATCGATTAGAAGTAAGTAAAAAAGTTGCTGCAGATTTTGTTGATAAAAGAGAGCATGATAGAATTGGCTTGACGGTATTTGCGGGAGAGAGCTTTACCCAATGTCCATTGACGACGGACCATAGAGTAGTCAAAGAATATCTTGCAGCTTTACAGTGCGGGTTTTTAGAAGACGGAACAGCAATCGGCATGGGTATGGCGTCAGCCATCAATAGACTAAAAGATTCTGAGACCAATACCAAGGTAGTTATCCTATTGACTGATGGGGATAATAATTCTGGGACCATCAATCCATTGACTGCATCTGAAATTGCTAAAGAATTAGGTGTGAGAGTTTATACCATCGGTGTCGGGACAAGAGGTGAAGCATTAGCCCCTGATGGAAGAGCCAATGGAAAATATACCTTCAGAGTAGTAAATGTGAAAATAGATGAAGCACTATTGACACGTATCGCTACAGAGACTGGAGGTAAATATTACAGAGCGACATCTCCTGAGAGTTTAGCACAAATTTATGACGAGATCAATTCATTAGAAAAAACAAAAATAGAAGTAGAAATCATCAAGCGTAAATCAGAAGAGTACCGACCATTTTTAATCTTTGCTTTGGCCTTGATATTAATTGAATTTATGCTTCGTTATTTAATAGTAAGAGTATTGCCCTAATGTTTCAAATAGAAAACATATCATATTTAATGGGGCTATGGTTGATTCCGATCATGGCAGGAATCTATTATTTATATTTACGAAAACGCTTAAAAGATCTTCAAAAATTAGGTGTAGATCAATCTATTGAAAAATTAACGGCACATATTTCAAGTAAGGTTCGAAATGCAAAAGCTATTTTACTTATAGGCAGCTTACTTGCAGGTGTGATTGCATTGAGCAACCCTCAATGGGGATTGACGAATGAGGAAGTAGAATCCAAAAGTTCTGATGTGATCATAGCCCTCGACATTAGTAATAGCATGCTTTGCAAAGATGTTGCCCCTAGCAGATTAGAGCAAGCTAAACGGATTACATCAAATGTGATACAAGCACTAAAGGGCGAGCGCATTGGATTAATCGTTTTTGCTGGAGAAGCCTATATACAAATGCCACTAACTCTTGACTATGCAGCAGCAAAACTATTCTTGAGAAATGCCAACCCTAATCAAGCGAGCACACAGGGTACGGCGATAGATAGAGTATTTTCAAGAGCGCTTCAAGTCTTTGATGAAAGCGATGCCAACCATAAAGCATTAATTATCATCTCTGACGGAGAAGATCATGAAGAAAAGAGTGTAGACGCTGCAGCTTCTGCCTTAAACAAAGGCTTAATCTCTTACACCATTGGCGTGGGAACAGAAGAAGGTGGATTCATTCCTGTATTTGAAAATGGATTTGAAGCTTATAAAAAAGACAGCGAAGGTAATCCTATTAAAACCCAATTTGATCCTTCATTTTTAAAAGACGTTGCCAATGCAGGAGGAGGAAAGTTTTTTCAAAAACAATCTATAGATGACATTGCAAGTTCAATTAAGAAGGAAATTGATTTATTGGATAAAAAATTAATAAGCACGACTTCATTTAAAGATTACAATTCCTACTTTCAATTATTTGCATTTCTGGTTTTTCTTTTTTTGATTGTAGAATATTTATTAAATGAAGATAAAAGACAAAGTCTCATATGAAATTAATTAGCTTCATATTATTCATCTCTACCAGTCTAATGACGGTTTCACTAACTGCGCAAGAAGCTCACAAGTTGAGAAGGGAAGCTGACAAAGATGTGTCTCTTGGTGAATACAAATCAGCCGAAGAAAAATATAGAAAAGCCCAAGAGAAAGATGCTAAGCCAAAGGACAGTTATAATTTAGGAAATACCGTTTATCAACAAAAGGAATTTGATGCTGCAGAGAAACACTATATTTCTTCTATAGAAAAATTACAAACGCAGCAAGAAAAATCCATGGCCTATCATAATCTAGGAAATACCTATTTCCAAAAAGGAGAATATGATAAAAGTATCAATTCATACAAGCAAGCCCTTCGAATCAATTCTGAAGATGAGCAAACTCGAAGAAACCTTGCCATTGCTCAAATGCAACAACAACAACAGCAGCAGCAGCAGCAACAACAGCAGGAACAACAAGAACAAGAGCAAGAGCAAGAACAAGACTCTGAACAGCAAGAACAGGATCAACAACAACAACAGCAGGAACAACAAGAACAAGATTCCGAACAACAGGGCGAACCTGAAGACGGTAAAACAGAAGAAGAATTAGACGAAGCTGAAGTAACACCAAAAGATTTAGAAGAGAAAGAAAACCTATCTAAAGAGGAGGCATTACAATTGCTCCAAATTGCTGAAGAGGAAGATAATAGAGTACAGAAAAAATTACAACAGACTCCTAAGAATAAGAAAAAAAATGCCAAAGATTGGTAAAGCAAAAAGTTGATCATACTAATTTTAAAATATGAGAAAAATACTACTCCTATTTTTACTCCCCATTTTTTTGAATGCCCAAGAGGCATCTTTACACTATACCATTAGCAGTGATACAATATTGTTTGGAAATAAACTGATACTTAAAATTACTGCAGAAAATACAAAATTGGGCGAAGTCCTTCCTGAGTTTCAAGATTTTGAAGTGATAGGCGCTCCTTCGAGTTCTTATCAAACTTCTATAATAAATGGAGACATGACAAGCAGTCAAAGCTATACTTACTATTTAAATCCCTTGAGAGAAGGCTTACTTATCATTGAACCGATGACGATCACTGACGATGAAGGAAACGTGCTTGATGCAGAGCCTTTATATATTCAAGTGCTCCCCAACCCAGAGGGAATCATTGAAGAACCCAATTTGCCACAAAATGATAATGGATTCTTTTTCAATTTTGGAGATCCTTTCGACCGAGAACCTTTTGATATGAAAGCACCTCCAAAGAAGAAAGTAAAAAAGCGTAGACCGACTTACAAGATCTAGAAATGACCCTAAAAACATATCTAATACTTCTTCTATCTTTTAGCTTTAGTCTATGTCTAACTGCACAAGAAGGGATCGACTTCAAAGCAAGTGTGTCTTCTAAGAAAGTATTAGAAGGTGAAACCTTTAACATAAAATTTGTTCTGTCGAATGCTACAGGAACAGCATTCAAAGCGCCAGATTTTAAAAATCTAAAAATAGTAGGAGGACCCGCTCAAGGATCAGGATCTCAGACCATCAATAATAGAACTTCCAGTTATGTGTCCGTTGAATATTCCGTGCGACCTACAAAGCTTGGTAAAATAACCATTGGTTCTGCCAGTGTAAAAGCCAATGGTAAATCTATGGCATCAGCTCCTATCACCATTGAAGTTGTGAAAAAAAGAAATATCGATGCGCCAGGTTCTGAACCGGTAAAAGATTTTTTTATAAAGACTGAAATGGATACCAGTCGGGTGTACGTTGGACAACAATTAGGTGTAAATTATCTTATGTATGCCACAGAAAGAATTCAAAACAGAAATGTGGTCAGCTTTCCTGATTATGATGAATTTTTTCTCATCTATCTGAACGATCCCTACTTTGATACTAAGCGAGACATCATAGATGGTGTAGCTTATAATATTAAAACGGTAAGGTCTATTGCCCTCTTCCCTTTTCAATCAGGTGTCTTTGAAATTGAGGCAATGAAGGCAACAGCTGGAGTCTTGTTGCCTGGAAGTTTTCTTTCTAGATACAAGAGAAAGGAACTGACTTCTGAACCTTATAAGATTACTGTCTTACCCTTACCAGAACCTAAGCCTGATAATTTTTCTAATGGCGTTGGTCATTATACCATACAAGCAAAGACCAATAAAAATTATGCAGTGCTTGGTGAATCTATCGTGCTTACCGTTTTAGTAGAAGGAGATGGTATTCCAAAAACATTTGTGATGCCTGAGTTGGATTTAGGTGAAGATTTTGAGGTATACGGTCCAGAGCTTGTTAACGAATCTAGTGAGAACTTGAATCCCACTTTTAATTTTCAAAAGCAGTATGAATTTACCATTGTTCCAAAAAAGATTGGAAGGCAAGCAATAAGCTACGAGATGAGTTATTTTGACACGGACTCTAGCTCATACCAAACTTTGCGATCGCCTAGATTTGTTTGTAATGTGGTGGCAAGCAATAAAGCTACGGAAATAGCTGAAGCTGAATCAGAGGAGTTGATCTTCAATAAAGAGCTCGCTCCACCATCAAACAGTTGGCATAAAATCGATAAAAGGTTTTTTGGTACACCACTTTTTTGGACGCTTAGTATGATCCCTTTAATTAGTTTGGGCTTTCTCAATATTTGGAAATGGCGCACTGGTGGTCTCAATTTTATGAGAGAAAAAGAAATCAAAGTTAATACCGACGAAAGATTAAAAGAATTATCAAATCACCTAGATAAAAATGATGCAGCTAGTTTTTATCAATCCATTAGAAAAATCTTTCATGAACTTCTAGTTGAGCATTCAAATGACCCAAGTATTACTTTGACTGTCGAAAACTTTAAAAAGACTTTTGAAAAGCACCCAAATATGAGCGAATCAGAATTTAGCCAATTTGAAGTTTTATTTAAACAAATGGAATTAGCAAGATTCGGAGGATTTAACCCATCTAATCTTTCAGAGCTTTATCAAACAACAGAGCTGATAATTTCAAAGCTTAATAAATATTAAAGCTTAATAAATTCTACTCTTCGATTATTGACTTTCGCTTCGGTTGTATTTTTGCTAGACAATCGAGCAGCATTCCCCTTTCCTGAAGTACTCAATCTAGAGGCGTCGATTCCTTGTGCAATCAATACTTCCTTAATGGTCTCTGCACGCTCTTTGGACAATGCTAACTGATCAGCTGCAGAAGAAGTATTATCAGTGTGACCGACTATCATAAAATTCCAATCTTCATTCTTTTTCATCAATGAGACCATTCTTGTGATGACTCCTCTTGAATAAGCCTTTATGTTTGCTGTTCCTTCATCAAAAAGTATTGTACTTGTAGCATAGGCACCTTTTGATTCAAATTTTTTCTGAATATCAATCCCTCCGTAAGCAATTTTTACATTACTAATGGCATAGAGTAATTTCTTAGTTTGGAATGCATTGGCTTCCATAGATATTCTAAACTGATCAGGATCAATAGCTACATCAGCAAAGTCTGCAATTCTTTTTTCATCATAATACATCTTTAGCTTTCCTTTATAGAAAGAAAGTGCCACATGGTGCCATGCTTTTCTTTTTCCAAGGTCTACAGATTCCAATGGAAAATCATCCGTCAATACTTTACCAGAAAGTTGTCCAAATTGCATATTCAACACAATTGGCTTTACTTGATCATTAGATAAAAATATTTCATAATTAACCTCAGCTGAACCATTCCGATTAATGTCATCCACAAATACATCAAATTCTATGGTGAATGCATTACTCAAATAGATAGGCGAGCTAATAGCTGGGCTAAGTACTGTTTTGTTGTATGAAACTGCATTGATCGCCTTTCTTCCATTCACGCCCATCACACTTGCAGAGCCTTCCTTGACATTCCATCTTGACGGATCATCAGCTACAC
Organism: uncultured Saprospiraceae bacterium; assembly: GCA_937961455.1. Lineage (GTDB taxonomy): Bacteria > Bacteroidota > Bacteroidia > Chitinophagales > Saprospiraceae > CALGNN01. Next base: position 38,097 of record CALGNN010000085.1, on the reverse strand, counting down.
CATCCTGACTTAGATCATCATAAAACAAAGTCATCTCACCAGGTAAAAATCGGTAATTTTTATATTCATTATAGCCTGGTAGTTTTTCCTCTACCTCTTCTTTCTTACTACTGCTACCAGTGTTAGTATTGGTACTAGTACTGGTGCTTGTGTTAGTGCCAGAGTCTGTTGAGCTGGTTTTTTCTTCCTTAGGACGATCAGCAACTTCTTCTTTATCATCACCTAAATACTCATAGGTCTTTTCCTCTTCTTCTTTAGCTTCTTCCTCAGCTTCTTCTACTTCATCATCTCCGAGAATAGATTCATCTGACTCTGTCGTTCCTTCAACTTCTTCTTCCTCTTCTTCTTCATTTTCTACCTCTAGTATTTTTTCGACTTCAGATTTAATATCTTTAGCGATCTCTTCAATTTTTTCTTCAACTTTCAATTTAATTCGCTCAAATATTTGAGCTTCTGCTGTGCTAGCAGTTAAACTTAGAAAAAGGAGTGTGAGTGTAATGCTTAAATATCTCATTGTACGCTAATTTATATATACAATTTACACCATTAATAAGTTAATGGTTCCTAATTTTTGGTTAAGGAATGGTTATGGCTTTTTACACCCATAAACAAGATTCATGCTAAAATATTAAGTTGGGGAGCTTTAATATGTTCTAACGAAAAAATCGAAAATTATTGCAGATAATCCATAAATAAACTCTTATTCAAAAATCCCTTTTAGTATTTTCGCAGGCTATAAATTAGAAATCATGCTAAAAAGGACGAGAATAAAAGACATTTTGACCCATGAAAAGATTGGTGAAGAAACTTTAGTTAAAGGATGGATTAGAACCTTTAGAAACAATCAGTTTATTGCACTCAATGATGGTTCAACGATAAAAAATATTCAAGTCGTTGTCGATTTTGAAAATACAGACCCTAGCATTTTAAAGCGATTGACCACGGGTGCTTCGATCGCTGCAACCGGAGTCTTAGTAGAATCTCAGGGAAGAGGACAGTCAGTAGAAATTAATGCTTCCCATGTTGAAATTTTGGGTGATTGTGATCCTGAGAAATACCCCCTTCAACCTAAGAAACATAGCATGGAATTCTTGAGAGAAATTTCTCACTTAAGGTTTCGAACCAACACATTTGGTGCGGTCTTTAGAATTAGACATGCCTTAGCGTTTGGCATTCACAAATTTTTTAATGATCGTGGGTTTTACTATTTACACACACCCATCATCACAGGTTCAGATGCTGAGGGTGCAGGAGAAATGTTTAGGGTTACTACGCTAGACCCTACCAAGCCTCCAACCAATGAAGATGGATCTGTAAATTATAAAAAGGACTTTTTTAGCAAAGAGACTAATCTTACTGTCTCTGGACAATTGGAAGCAGAATTAGGCGCACTTGCCTTAAGTGAGGTATATACTTTTGGACCTACATTCAGGGCTGAAAATTCTCATACATCGAGACATGCATCTGAATTTTGGATGATAGAGCCAGAAGTAGCATTTGCCGATTTGAATGATAATATGGATCTGGCCGAAGACATGCTCAAGTATGTAATAGCATATGCCATGAAAGAGTGTCCAGATGATATTGAATTTTTAGAAAATCGTTTAGTCCAATTAGAAAAGCAATTACCACAAAACGAACGCTCTCCTATGCCGTTAAGAGAGAAATTACAGTTTTGTTTAGACAACGAATTTCAACGACTGACATACACAGAAGCGATTGACATACTTCGTAATTCAAAACCCAATAAGAAAGGTAAATTTCAATTTACCATAGAAGGCTTCGGAGCAGATCTCCAATCTGAGCATGAACGCTACCTTGTAGAAAAGCATTTTAAAAAACCTGTCATCTTAACAGATTATCCTGCAGAGATCAAAGCATTCTACATGCGTAGAAATGACGATGAAAAAACAGTAAGAGCTATGGATATCTTATTCCCAGGCATTGGTGAAATAGTAGGTGGTTCACAAAGAGAAGAACGCTTAGAGGTTTTGGAAAAGCGAATGGAAGAAATGGATATACCTAAGCACGAAATGGAATGGTTTTTAGATACGAGAAGATTTGGAACTGTTGAGCATAGTGGGTTTGGATTGGGATTTGAAAGGCTAATTATGTTTGTGACAGGGATTGCCAATATCAGAGATGTAATCCCTTTTCCAAGGACACCTGGGAATGCAGGATTTTAAAAAATAAACTTTATACTTTAGTGTATATAAAAACTACTTCAACATGTCGCCTATCAGCATGCAGCAGGAGTATCTCTATTAGAATGGTCCAATAGCCTTCATAAAAGAACAAGTAACTTCACCAAAGTCGATCAATAAAGTTTTGCAAACACTTTTATAATCAATATTTTATTTTGATTAATTGTGATTTATAAGAGAAGACCAAATTTTTCTTTAAATACGACGTGGTAGCACCTATTTAATTCGTCTCTGTTTCAACCCTATTTTATTCTCTCACTGTTAATCACAATTACATGAATTTATTAAACATTATTCAAAACCAAATCGATGGAAATTTATTAAATCAGATTTCCAAAATAATAGGGTCTAATAATGACTCAACAAGAAATGCTATTACTGCATTTGTCCCAACACTTTTGAGTGGTATTATTGGCAAGGGTAATACACTTTCTGGTGCATCTTCGCTGATTAGTATAATTACAAATAATAAATTTGGAGAACAAAGTCTTTCCAATTTTGCGTCTGTTTTAACTGATGAAGAAAAGACTACAGATTTAATCAAAACAGGAGAAGGCATAAGTTCATCATTGTTTGAAAATAAACAAGTGGGTTTGGTGAGTAGATTAGCTTCAGTTTCTGGACTAAACAAATCTTCATCAAGCAAGCTGATGAGTTTATTAGGACCTATTGCAATGGGCTCTATTGGAAAAATTGTGAATCGTGACTCTCTGGATGCTGCAGGTCTCCAACGACTTTTGGGAAGACAAAAGAACAATGTTATGTCAGCCGTTCCTGCTTCCATTAGCTCCTATCTTGGATATGATGCTGTAAAAACTAGAACGGATAACGTAACGCAAAATAATGTAAAGCATACCAGTTATAAAGAAGAAAATACCAAAGGATTCGCTTGGTGGAAAATCCTTTTGCCTATAGCTGCTATCGCTGCAATACTATGGTTTTTAACGCAATACAATGGAGACAAAAAGCCAGTTGTGAAAAAAACGGCTGCAAATAAAGAGGCCATGGTCAAAAAAAGAATGACTGCGAAAGAACAAAAATTAGCCGGTTCTAAAGAGACATCAGAACATTCTACAAGTTCGCCATCGACTCAAAGCACTGCAAGTTCTGGCGGCTCCATAAAATATAGTCTTGACAGCAAAGGAAATTTAATAGACGCTGCAGGAAGCTTGATTGCAACAGCAGGATCTTTCAGCATCTCTGGCGGTAATCTAATTGATGGTGCTGGTAAAATTTTAGCAAGAGCTGGAGAATTTACAGGGCAACTGTCAAATGATACCATGAAAAAAGAATTAAGTTTTTCATTAGATGCATCAGGAAACCTTATCGGAGCTGACGGGAAGATTGCATTTAAAAAAGGAGAATTTACAGAGAAGGATGGCGTTTTCTATGATTTAAAAGGAAACCGAATCGGTAATTTTTTAAAGAAAGTAGGTGAAGCGATCGAAGGTGCTGCCACCAAAACAAAGGAAGCATTCCAAGATATGTTTTCTAGCATGCTGAATAAAGAAGCGAAATCTGAAAATATTTATACTTTTTCAAGGATTGATTTTAAAGAAGACGATCATAGGATCAGCTACTTTTCAAAACCTGAATTAGAAGGTCTTGCCGCAGCTCTAAAGGCAATTCCAAATGGAAAAATGGAAGTTCAAGTTTATACTGATAGTGGTAAAAACGATGCTGAAAATAAATCATTAAGTAAACTGAGAGCTAAAGTCGTACATGATATGTTAGTTACATTAGGTGTAAAAGACGGACAAATTTCATTTAAAGGAATGGGCAATTCGGATCCAGCCAAAGCTGCTTCAGGAAAAGTCGACATTAAAGTCGAATAAGAATTTAATGATTCGTGGATTTTGATGAAAGGCACAGGCTATTACCTGTGCCTTTCGCTTTTTACGGCAGTAAACTTTTCAATGCTAGCATAATCGAGGCTTTTATATCACCATTTAATCTATAGGAAGACCGTTCGCTAAGAAATACCTACCTCTTAATCATTGTGCCCGTTTTTGAAAAAGATCATTGGCAATTTTACAGGCTATGAATACAGCCGTCTTATAAAAATTCCAAAGCTAATTATCTAACCTAAACAAAAACGTTATGAAAAAATTTATTCTAATTCCTTTATTGTGCTTTTGTTGTTCTATGACAGCACAGCAACTTGTAAAAACCGCCACCTTTCACGCATTTGATAATTTCACTCCTCAGATTCAATTGAGATCTCTTAACGGAAATGTAAATGAAATTTCAACAGTAGATGATGGAGATTTTGTGATTTACATGAATGGTGTTGTAACGGATGAAAAATTTAGAATTGTAGACAACACAGGGTTCGTAGGAATCAACAATGGCAATCCACAAAGACAGTTGGATGTAGCTGGAAGTGCGAATGTTTCAAGCTTTATTTTTAGTAATAGACTGAGAATTAGTGGCAACGCAGATGGGAATGCTTGGGCTACTGGAGTTAATGGAGATGGGATCTATAGAGAAGGTAAAATTTATATTACTGATAAACAAACACCTGCAGATGCTACAGACAAAGGGCTGAATCTTTTGAATTATGCAGAAACAAATAGATGGACCCTACTCGCCCATAATTCTGCAAATGATTTGGACTTTTGGCAAAATGGAGTTCTCAAATCGTATATCAATGATGTCGATGGATCATATGTTGTGGTATCTGATATTGCCAGAAAAAAGAACATCACTCCACTCCATTCCGTTTTAGCAGATGTCATGAAATTAGAAACGCTTAAATACCATTATAAGGAAAATGAAGATTCAAGTACCAAGACTATTGGGATGATTGCACAAGAGGTACACAAAAGCTTTCCTGAATTGGCAACTAATGATGGAGACCGTACAGGTATAAATTATGCTGGCTTTTCAGTTGTTGCATTAAAAGCGATTCAAGAACAACAAGCGATCATTGAAGAATTACAATCAGAATTATCGGAGATCAAAGAATTGCTTAAAGAAAAATAACAATTAACCAATTGAATTTTTTTAGAGTGATGTGCTGATGAGCGCATCACTTTTTTTATGGATATGCAATACTGATACTATAAATAACAACTAGTTTGATTCTAGAATTAAGGCAAGAATTTAAATACCAAATTCATAGATTCTAAAAAGATTGAAATTTTTGATACAGAAAATGTCTATACTAAAACTATAGATAAATTGGCTAGAACTTATTTCATAGAATTACTCTCAGAAGAAGAATATAAATGTGCATCTTTTCAAAAAGTTCAATATTACTTTTTAACAAAAATAGTGAATACTTAATTTGAAATAGTGCATGAGCGCTATCCGTATAACATTTACAAAGTATCAATTATCCTTTATTCCTGTACTTATTCGTTTTCAATTTTCCTAATTCTTAATTCTCTTGCAACCCTCCTGCTTCCACCTTCTTTCCCAATTGAATCCTTTGTTCCAAAAAACAATAATTGTCTTTTATTATTAATCTTGATGATTTTATAATCCTTTTTAACAGATGTATTATTTGCTAAGTATAGCAAAGCCTTTTCCAATTCAACATCGTCTTCTTCTTTCTTAATTTTAGTTTGCAAGCTTGAGCGCAATTGAGTAAAATCTGTAATTGTTTTATGTTGAAAAGTTTTTGAATTTTCATCTTGAGCAATCACAATAGTAGCTTCCATAGACTTAATGGTATCTCCCATATAAGCATCTAATATCGTATATGCAATAGAATCCCCTTTAGGTATAATCCATTGATCATAGTAAATGATTTCTTGGATTTCTTTCATAAAGACCTTAGCCATTTCATCACAAGATGAAAGGTATCCATCTAAATAATTTGCAAACATTTCATGGGTTTCAAGACTGTCCATACAGTATTTTGCCTGATTGACTTGTTTCTCAACAAAGACTTTTATTTCATCACAATTTTCTATTTCTAAGTTACGGCTTGTAAAATCATATATCCCATTTATCTCTGGAACCACCTCTTTATACCATTCATCTTTTACACAGGGTCCGATGTAAAACATTTTAGTTAAAAATGAATTTGGACATGTATAACTAATCCTCGATTTATTAGATTCTAATTTTTCTAAACTTATACGAAAAGTATCTAAAGCATCTATAAACGTAAAAGTATCTCCTCTAATTACTTTAATCTCATAATGAGCTATTTCATAGGTGAAATCAAGATCTTCAGTCCAATTCAATTGAAGTACATCATATTGATCAGCGGGAAAATGAAAGAGGGTATCAGAATTAGTTTGGGAAATACCAGATGTCCAAAAGAGTCCAATAAAAATAAAGCAAGCAGTATAGTTTTTCATTTTTCTTAATTTTAATTCTTTGTCAAAAGTAAAAAAATATGAGCGGCACAAATAAATTATCATCATATCTAATCCAGCAATTGGAATCCAACGCTTATGTTTTTTCGAACTTACTTTCCAACAAGTCCCTTGAAGAAATTCAATTTAAGCCTGAGCCCAATTCTTGGAATATGCTCGAAATCATTTGCCATCTCGTAGATGAAGAAAAAGAGGATTTTAGAATGCGACTAAAAACCGTATTAGAAACTCCTGGCTCTTTTCCCCCTCCGATCGATCCTGAAGGATGGCCTACTGATAGAAACTATTTAGATAAAGATTTCCAAGAAAAGTTAGATGAGTTTTTACAAGAGAGAAAAATCTCTATTGATTGGTTACAATCCATTGATCATTTTGCGTGGGAAAATTCTTATAATCATGTAAAATTGGGCCCCTTATCTGCTAAACTATTTTTGTCCAATTGGCTTGCACATGATTATTTACACATTAGACAAATCACTCGCTTGCATCACCAATATTTAAAAGTACTGAGTGGAGAAGACCTGAGCTATGCAGGTACTTGGAATTATTAATTTTAACAATAAAGATTCTTAGCCTTCAGAACCAAAGATTGACCCAAGGAAACTTCTGTTCATTCTCGCAATGTTATCCGTAGAAATTTCTTTTGGACATTCCACTTCACAAGCTTCAACATTTGAGCACATCCCAAATCCTTCTTTATCCATCTGAGCGACCATTTTTGAAGTACGTTTGGTATGCTCTACTTTCCCTTGAGGAAGTAAAGCCAAATGAGAAATCTTAGCTGCTGTGAATAACATGGCAGAGCCATTTGGACAAGCCGCTACACAAGCACCGCAACCAATACAAGTGGCTGCATCAAAAGCTCTTGAAGATTGATCTTTTTCTATCGGAATGGCATTGGCATCAGGAGCTTGTCCTGTATTCACAGAGATGTATCCACCTGCTTGAATGATGCGATCAAAGGAAGATCGATCTACAGCCAAATCTTTTATAATGGGAAAGGACTTAGCTCTTATAGGTTCTATTGTAATGGTATCACCATCCTTATAAGCTCTCATGTGTAATTGACAAGTCGTTGTTCCTTGCTGAGGACCATGAGGTCTTCCATCAATAACCATATTACAGGTACCACAAATACCCTCTCTACAATCGTGTTCAAAAGCTACTGGCTCTTTCTTCTCATGAATCAATTGTTCATTCAAGACATCAAGCATTTCTAAAAAAGACATATGCTCATCCGCCTCTACCATATAAGTTTCAAATCCACCTGTTGAGTCAGGTCCTTTTTGTCTCCAGATTTTAAGATTTAATTTCATTTTTAAAATTTAAAAGTCCAATACTACTTATATGATCTTGTCTTTAATTCTACGTTTTCAAATACCAAGTCTTCCTTATGCAATTGATGATTGCCACCTTCATCCCAAGACCATGCAGCTACATAAGCATAGTCTGCATCATTACGTTGTGCTTCTCCTTCTTCACTTTGATATTCTGATCTAAAATGTCCTCCTGCAGATTCATTTCTATTCAATGCATCCGCCATCATGATCTCACCCATCTCAAGAAAATCTGCTACACGCAAGGCTTTTTCTAACTCTGGATTAAAATCATCTTCTCTTCCTGGCACAAAAACATCGCGATAAAATTCTGCTCGCAAATCTTTGATCATCTGAATACCCTTATTCAGCCCTTCAGCATTACGAGACATTCCACAATACTCCCACATGATCTTACCCAATCTTCTATGAAAACTTTCTACGGATTGATCTCCTTTAATAGATAGGATCTGATCGATTCTTTCTGCTACAGCTTTTTCTGCTTCGACAAATTCTTCCGAATTATTATCGATCATCGGAGTTCTAATTTCATCAGCCAAAAACTGCCCAATGGTATAAGGTATCACAAAATAGCCATCAGCCAATCCCTGCATTAAAGCAGAAGCTCCTAGCCTATTTGCTCCGTGATCTGAAAAATTCGCTTCTCCTAAAGCAAACAATCCTGGAACATTAGTTTGAAGATTATAATCTACCCACACACCTCCCATGGTATAATGAACTGCTGGGTAAATTTTCATAGGCGTTTCATAAGGATTGTCGCCTGTGATTTTTTCATACATCTGGAAAAGGTTTCCATACTTTTGCTTCACTACCTCTTTCCCCATCTTTCTAATCATGTCCTTTGATGGATTAGCTATACCTTTCGAGATAGCTTCAGAATTTCCATATCGTTGGATGGCTGCCTCAAAATCTAGAAAAACGGCTAAACCAGTTTTGTTCACGCCCTTCCCTTCATCTGTAGCTATTTTAGCTGCTCTTGAAGCAACATCTCTAGGCACCAAATTTCCAAAGGCTGGATATCTTCTCTCGAGATAATAATCTCGATCTTCTTCTTTTATATCAGTGGGCTTCAGTTTTCCTTCTCTAATTGCCATTACATCTTCCATGTTTTTTGGCACCCATACTCGACCATCATTTCTTAGGGACTCTGACATCAAAGTCAACTTAGACTGATATTCTCCACTTACAGGAATGCAAGTTGGATGTATTTGGGTGTAACATGGATTTGCCATGAGCGCACCTTTCTTTACTGACCTCCATGCAGCTGAAACATTGGACATCATTGCATTGGTACTTAAGTAGAATACATTTCCATATCCACCTGTAGCTAAGACTACACAATGAGCAGCATGTCTTTCTAATTTACCTGTAAGTAAATTTCTAGTAATGATCCCTCTTGCTTTTCCATCAACTTTTACCAAGTCTAACATCTCATGACGATTATGCATGACTACCGAACCATTGGATATCTGTCTTGATAAGGCTTGATAAGCACCTAGTAATAATTGTTGGCCAGTCTGACCTCTTGCATAAAAAGTTCTAGATACTTGAACACCTCCAAAAGATCTATTGGCTAATAAGCCACCATACTCTCTAGCTAAAGGTACTCCTTGAGCAACAGCTTGATCAATAATTTCTAAACTGATCTCTGCCAATCTATGCGTGTTGGCTTCTCTTGATCTATAATCTCCTCCCTTGATGGTATCGTAGAATAATCTATAAATACTATCTCCATCATTTTGATAATTCTTTGCCGCATTGATCCCTCCTTGAGCAGCAATACTATGCGCACGTCTTGGACTATCATGAAAAGTAAAACACTTTACCTTATATCCTAATTCTCCAAGAGTCGCGGCAGCTGAAGCTCCAGCAAGACCTGTTCCAACGACAATAACTTCAATTCTTCTTTTATTGTTAGGAGCAACAAGATTCATCTTAGAACGATAGTTCGTCCATTTTTCTGCTAATGCTCCTTTAGGTACATTACTTTCTAAACTCATAAGTTAAAACAATATATTGAGGTAATGGAATATAGGTATTATAGCAAATCCTAATGGAATCAGAATAGCAAAAGCCTTTCCTAAACCTGAAATCAAAGGAGTATATTTTTTGTGCCTGAGCCCTAATGTTTGAAAAGCAGAAGCAAATCCATGCCATAGATGAAAGGACAAAATCAGCTGACCAATCAAATATGCTAAGACGAGCCAAATATTATCAAAGGCTGTGGTGACTCTTACATACAAATCAATTACTTCGTGACCCAAGGCTTCACTCTGAGCTAATGGAAGCCAATCCGCATCGGGATACCATTTAGCCATTTTCATTTTAAGCCAAAAATCTCCCATGTGGATAAAAAGAAATGCTAAAATTAGGCTACCTAAGAGTGCCATATTTTTACTCGCGATAGAGGCATTGTCTTTTGTCTTTACGGCATAGCTACTTCCTTTTGCATTTCTATTTACAAAGTATAATAGAATACCAACAACGGCATGAAGGCCAATGAAGAAATAATTCGCAATGGAAATGAACTTTATTAAAGGATTATGCGTCATAATATACGCATAGGAATTGAATGCTTCTCCACCGTCATCGACAAGCAGTTGCAGATTCCCTAATAAATGAATCACAAGGAAAAGACATAAAAATAAGCCCGTGAGGCTCATGATGATCTTTCTCCCTATGGAAGACAAAAGAAAATTGATAATCCACATCTGGAATGCTTTTTTACATTAAAACAAAACTATTAATTGAGGTTCGGTAATGACAATCATAATAGCTAAAATAGAAGTATTTAGAATGGTTCTAAGTAACTAATATATCAGATATTTGGGATAACTTTGCGCTTATTCTTAAAGAATGAAAAAAATCAAAGCGGCAACATTCACACATTTTATAAATGGTTTCCCTGAATTAGACTTGCCAATCGTATTATCGGAAGAAAATTTAAGAAGCTTCAGTGCAAACAATACGCCCCTAAGTCAGATTCTTATTGAAACATATATCATTCCTTATGAGGAAGAAGCAGGTGATGAGTTTACGGAATACATTCCTTGTTTTAGAATAAAAAACACTATAAACTTTCATACCATCATATATTATAAAGCTGAACTATTAAAGAATACCTATATCATGGTTTCGTTTAATAAGGATGGAACGCTTATATCAAGCATGGTCATCGGAGGCATGATGGTTAATGAAGAACATTTAATAAGATCCATATCTACCATAGAAGAAGATTGGAAAATCTACATCGTAGAAAATACAAGCCTCAAAGAAGAGGAAAAATTTGATCCTTCTGCTTCTAAAGCTATTACCTTAGAATTATTAGCTACAGGAGAGATCATATCATTAGAATCAAAAATTGAATGACGAAGAAAAAAACGACGTTTAAAAAGAATAAAAAACTAAGTGCAGGAAAAATTAAAAGTGAAGTACTTCGATTTTTTAGAAAAAACCCCAAGAAAAAACTCAACGCCAAATCCTTGGCACGAAAATTAAAAATTGGCAATAAGGACTCTGTAAATCATGCCATGGTGGTACTCCACCAAGAGGGTGCTTTAAGCTCTTTTAAAAATGGGCTGTATGGGATGGCTAGACGAGGACCCATGAAGCCAGGTAGAAATGTAAAAACATTTACAGGAAAAGTAGACTTGACTCGCACAGGTGCCGCATTCATTATTACTGATGAATCTGCACAAGACATTTATGTCCCAGCAAAATTTGTAGCTGGTGCCATTGACGGTGATCGTGTAGATGTTATGGTATTTGACTTTAAAAAAGGAAGGAGGCCTGAAGGCAAAATTGTCAAAATATTACAAAGAGCCAAGGAGCACTTTGTCGGTACCATTCACATATTTAAAAAATATGCTGTAGTAGTTCCAGATGGAGATCAAGTACCCTTTGACATCCATGTTGACATAAACAAATTGAATGACTTAAAGAATAATGAAAAGGTAGTTGTCCAAATCAAAAAATGGAATTCCGATTCCAGCAAAGATCCTGAAGGCGTAATTACTGAATCATTAGGTAAAAGTGGTTCTCAGGATATTGACATGAAATCCATTTTAATCAACAATGGTTTTCAATTGAGTTTTGACGAAGCAACCATGCACGAAACTGAAGCCATACCTGAAGAAATTACACAGAGCGAAATCGACAAAAGAAGAGACTATAGGAAGGTATTAACCCTTACCATTGATCCTGATGATGCGAAAGATTTTGATGATGCTTTGTCACTTTTAGTTTTAGAAAATGGCAACCTTGAAATTGGTGTGCATATTGCTGATGTCAGTCACTATGTCAAACCAGGAAGTATGCTTGACAAAGAAGCAGCAGAAAGATCGACTTCCGTCTATTTGGTTGATAGAGTATTGCCCATGTTGCCAGAGAAACTTTCTAATGGTGTTTGTTCACTCAGGCCCAATGAAGATAAGTTATGCTTCTCTGCAATTTTCGAATTTAATAAGGACAAGAAAATTGTAGATCGATGGTTTGGCAAAACAGTCATCCACTCAGACAAACGATTCACCTACAATGAAGCATTTGAAACTTTACAAAAAAGCCGAGGCAAATTTGTCAAAGAATTAAAACAACTCAATGAGATTGCAAAAAACCTTAGGGATAAAAGAATGAAACAAGGCTCGATTGCCTTTGAGACAGATGAGATAAAATTCAAACTAGATGAACAAGGCAATCCAATAGAATTGTACGTTAAAGAAAGAACAGATTCTCATTTACTTGTCGAAGACTTTATGCTCCTAGCAAACAAAGAAGTTGCAAAGTTTATCGACAAAAAAGCTCAAGGCGTAGAGATCCCTTTTGTCTATAGAGTACATGATATGCCAGACCCTGAAAAACTCCACGACCTCGCACTGATGGCTCTAGAGATGGGTATCAAAACAGATTTTTCTACGCCCAAAAAAACTACTGCTTCTATCAATAAATTATTGAAAACCACCAGAGAAAACGAGGATATGAAATTCCTCGAACCACTGGCAATCAGAAGTATGGCAAAGGCAGCTTATGCTCCTGATAATATTGGCCACTATGGTTTGGGTTTTAGTCATTATAGTCATTTTACTTCTCCTATCAGAAGATATTCAGATGTGCTTGCACATCGAATTCTTGAAAAAAACTTGACACAAACATTTAGGACAGACAAGGGCTTATTGGATGCCAGCTGCAAACATATTAGTTCGCAAGAGCGAAAAGCCATAAAAGCAGAAAGGGAGTCTAATAAGTATATGCAAGTCAAATACATCACAGACCACATTGGTGAAAAATTCGATGCCATTGTTACGGGAATGATAGACAAAGGCATATTTGTAGAAATCATCGAAAATAAAGTTGAGGGACTTATTCCCTTTAGTAGGTTTGGCGAAAAATTTAAATTAGTGGATAGCTCATTTAAAGCTGTGGCAAAAAAATCAGCAACAGAAATAAGATTAGGAGATCGATTAAGGGTAAAAGTAATAGAGGCAGATTTAATTACCAGACGCATTGAAATGGAGCCTATCGACGAAGATTCGGACGAATAGATAAAGCAACAATTTGTTTTCTCAAATAGATAAATACCTCAGCACTTCACAAAAAACCCATGATTGGATTTTAATCATCATGGGTCATTTGGTTTCATTAGCCCTGATTTATCTAAGTGTAATTTATTTTAAAGAGCGACTACTCACTATTGATTCTGCCTATTATACTTTCAAAATAATTTATCAAGAAAGTTTTAATATCGAGCACAAAAGATGGTTGGCATTGCCTACCCAAATCCTACCTCTTATCGGATTAAAAATGGGTGTTTCGCTCAAGCAGTTTATGATCTTGTACTCTGTAAGCTTTATGCTTTTTTATTATGCGATTTTTAACATCATTACACATATTTTCAAAAAGCCTGCTACAGCGATTTTCATGCTCTTAGCATTGGTCTTATGTGCAAGATTTAAATACTATGATGCCGTTTCTGAAGTAATGACAAGCATGGCTTTTGCAGCATTAATCATTGCTTGGCTTCAGAGTAGATCCTATCCATTCAGCAACAAAGATTGGATTGTTGGCATTTTGCTATCCTTGCTTTTTGCCTTAGGTCATCCCATCATTTATCTAGCACTAATTGGCTTTTTATTTTTGCTATTTATTGATGATAAAAAATATAGAAATACCTTTTTCTTATTATTTGCAGGACTTCAAGTGATCATAGCTTTTATTAGAATAAAATTATTCACTGATGGATATGAGGCTGGAAAGATGGAGGCCTTAGGAGATACATCTTCGGTATTGGCAAGTTTAGAAGACAACTACATATTTTACCTAGCAAGAGACTTCGTTCATGTAGAATGTTATTGGTCTTATGCCTTTTTCGCTGGTGCCATTTTATGGTTGTTTGTTAAAGAAAAATACTTATTGGCTATTTGCTCCTTTGCAGGCTTTTTCATTTTCTATTTAATGACTGTAATTATTTATCACCAAGGTGAATCGAGGAATATGCTTGAAAACTATTTCATCATCTTCGGGTTTTTTATGGCCTTACCCATCTTCTTCGCCTTTGTTAAAAATCAAAAATTTAATGTTATTGCATTAATTTTTATTGGCTTTTTATTCAAAGAAAATATTCAGCAAATAGACTTTGCCCATCATTACTTCACCGGTCGCATTGATTATTTAAGACATCTAATCGACACCCAAGAGCCCGATAAATTATTATATAAAAAAGAAGACATCATTTGGGAGACACTGCAAGTGCCTTGGGGGACACCCTTTGAAACGCTTCTATTAAGCAGTTTAGAAAAAGATCAATCAAAGAGTTTATTTATCATCGACAATGAAAACTCTGTTGATTCACTCTTTTTAAATGAAGACGAATTCTTAGGGCCAGAATGGGCACCACACTTATTTGATTTGGAACAAATAAATAAAAATTACTTTAATCTTAGCAAGAATAATTATATACTTATCGACGAGCCGGCTAAGTAAGGGCAAGCTTTCAAAAAAATAGTATTTTAAAGGCAAATAGACATAACGATGAAACCCTTTTTCACGAATGATGCAATTGTACTAGGAATCTTATTGGTTGTTTTGGCAGCCATTTTTATGACGGAAAGCAGTCCTAATAAAAACTGGAAAAAATTCTACAAATATGTACCTGCACTGCTCTTATGTTATTTTTTGCCTGCTGTTCTCCATTATCCTTTAGGGCTTATCGCATCAGAGTGGTACGAACCTGGCTTATGGGATCACCTATCAAAGATGGGACACAATCTTCCAGAAAATGCTTCCATGGTAGACATCGAAAAATTTCTATTTGAAAATAATATTGACAAGGCTGAGATCACGCAATTTAAAGGAGGCTCAAGATTATATTATGTAGCATCTAGATACTTATTACCTGCAAGTTTAATTTTGCTCTGTCTTTCTATAGATCTAAAAGCAGTGATGGGTCTAGGCTCAAAAGCTCTGATCATGTTTTTTACAGCAACGATTGGCATCATCATCGGAGGACCTATTGCCATCATGATTGTATCTAACTTGATGCCTAATATCGTACCGATTGGACCAGAAGATTTATGGAGGGGATTATCAACAGTTGCTGGCAGCTGGATTGGAGGTGGTGCCAATCAAACTGCAATGAAAGAGATATTTGAAGTAAAAGATAATTTATTCGCAACCATGATTATTGTTGATGTAATTGTGGCAAATATTTGGATGGGCTTTTTACTTTATGGAGCTAATATTTCTGATAAAATCGACAAAAGATTAAAGGCGGATAATTCCGCTATTGAGCGATTAAAAAACACTATGGAAGAATATCGGGCACGAACGCAGATCATGCCGACAACCACCTTACTCTTCGTTTTATTAGCCATAGCATTTGGAGGAACAGCCATAGCACATTGGGGAGCAGATTTCATGACCCCTTATATGAAAAATTTTAAAGAGACACTTGAAGCGGCCAATTTAAACTCATTGATGTCCCATTTTTTCTGGCTAATCGTCATTGCTACTACTATAGGTATCGGACTTTCCTTTACCAAAATGAGACGCTTTGAAGGAGTAGGCGCATCACGTTGGGGTTCTATTTTTATCTATGTTTTGGTTGCTACTATTGGAATGAAAATGAACCTAGGTGAGGTTGGTAAAAATTTAGGTCTTTTTGCTGTAGGAATCATCTGGATGGCCATTCATGTAAGTGTATTGTTACTAGTGGCAAAATTGATAAAGGCACCTTTCTTTTTTGTTGCCGTAGGAAGCCAAGCAAATGTAGGAGGAGCGGCTTCTGCGCCCATCGTGGCCTCTGCTTTTAGTCCATCATTAGCACCCGTAGGTGTTTTGATGGCAGTCCTAGGTTATGCCTTAGGAACCTATGGAGCCTTGGTTGCCGCCTATCTAATGCAAGCAGTGGCAATGTGATAACAGCGTGAGCAAATGATTTACTATTATAATGAAACATTTACCGGATTACTTCTCATTAGTTTTTTGGGATTCATTTGTGTTTATCTACATTTTATTAAAAAAAATGAATCACTTGCCTTAGCACTTCTCATCTTAACTGCATTCATTCTGAGACTATTCATGATCCAATTAGATCCCTATCTCAATGATTGGGATGAAAGGTATCATGCACTTGTCGCAAAAAATATCATGGAGTTTCCCTTTAAACCCATGCTTCGAACAGATCCCGTTTTGCCTTTCAAAGTATTCGACTGGAGTAACAATCATATTTGGGTGCACAAGCAACCCTTATTCCTATGGCAGATGGCGCTGTCGATGAAGATTTTTGGAGTCAGTGAATTTGCATTTAGATTGCCTTCCGCCATAATGGGTGCTGCCTCGGTTTATCTGGTATACGATATTGCTAGGATGTGGGTGAAAAATCGGGACATTTCGTTTATAGCGGGTCTTTTATACGCTTTCGCATACTGGCATTTAGAAATGTGTTCAGGAAGATTTGGCCTTGACCATAACGATCTTTGTTTTGCCTTTTATTTTACGATGGGTATGTGGGGCTTTTTGAAATATATAAACACAGCACATAGTTTAAAATGGGCTATTTGGGTAGGTGTTTTTATTGGAGCAGCCGTATTGGTAAAATGGCTTACTGCATTTTTACTTTTTGGTGGATGGGGAATATACCTTATCCACAAGAGATTCAAAATGAAATACTTGATTGATTTCACATTAGCTATTATCGTTAGTGTGATCATTTTTATGCCATGGCAAATATATATCAGTCACAGATTCCCTGTCGAAACGGGCTACATGCATGAACATAATTATTTACACATTGTCGAAGCCTTAGGTGCAAACAAACCAGATCCTTGGTATCACATTATTAATTTTGAAATCATCTACCATTCAGTAATTATATATTTTATACCACTGGGTTTATGGTATGCTTTTACTGAAGCCAAGGTGTTAAAAATCTTTAATTGGATTTCCCTTGCCATGATTGCGGTTATCTATCTTTTCTTTTCATTAATTGTTCAAACTAAAATGCTTGCCTATCCAATCATCATGCATAGCATTTTCTGGATTTTAATGGCATCTGGAATTATCAAGCTGAAAAACATCACTCTTGATAAGTGGTCTTGGAAATACAAAGACATCCTCATGAGCTTATTATGTGCAGGTTTATTATTACTCAATCTAAAGCCTAAGCAAATCAGCAAGCATAGATCAGATGATAATGATTGGCGCAATAGCGAATTGCATAATGCAGATATCTATAAAAATTTAGATCCAAAGTATTATGCTGATCGGGTCATTTTAAATGTAAAGGGCATGGATGACACTGAATTGATGTTTCATCAGGAGACTATTGTTTATCATTGGTATCCTCCAAAGTCTGCTGTTGATAGTTTGCTGCAAGAAGGTTACAAAATATCTGCCTTTATCGATAATAATCACCAGCCTCTTCCAGATTACATAAAGGACAATGAAGATATTCTCTTGATTCCTCATCAACTGAAGTAAATATTCTTTGAAGAGGCAATTTTAAGTGTTCTACTTAAGTCATCAAACTGCTCTGAGATTTAGCTAATTTATTAATTATCAAACGCTTAAATTTAAATTAAACTAGTTTATGCCATTAAAAATTTGTAATTTTGCACACCATTTTGAAAACGGCTTAACTAAATATAGAAAATATAGTTTATGAGTAAAAAGAGAGTCTTATTTGTGACGCAAGAATTGGATCCATATACTACCCTATCAGAAATTTCAACCTTAGTAAAAGATCTTCCTCAATATGCGCAAAGTCAGGGGATGGAAATCCGGGTACTTATGCCAAAATTTGGTACAATAAACGAAAGAAGACATAGACTTCATGAAGTTGTAAGACTTTCTGGAATGAACATAATCGTTGATGATGATGATTTCCCATTAATTATCAAAGTTGCGTCTCTGCCTGGAGCAAGACTACAGGTATATTTTTTAGATAACGAAGAGTTTTTCAAGAGAAAATTCATCTTCGATGATGACAAAGGGAAGCCTTATGCGGATAATCAGGATAGAATGGTTTTTTTCTGCAAGGGAGTTTTAGAGACCGTAAAAAAATTCGGCTGGCCACCAGACATTATTCACTGCCACGGCTGGATGACAGCATTAGTGCCTCTTTATTTGAAAAGTGTCTATGCAAATGAGCCTATTTTCGAAAATACAAAGATTCTATACTCTGTATATGATAACAGCTTAGAAGAAACCTTTACTCAAGCGTTTTTGGAAAAAGCTTCTATCAATAATCTTGATACAGATCTTTTAAAAGCTTACAAAAGCGGAACTGACATTAAACTTCATCATGGGGCAATTAAATTTGCTGATGGCGTTATTAAAGGAAGTGCAAAACTAAATAGATCTCTAAGTGCTGCGGTAAAGAAATTAGAGACGCCAGTTTTAGAAGCACAAGATGAAGAAAGCTTTAAAGAAGCATATGTCAATTTTTATAAAGAAATGATGGAAGCAGAATAGCTGCCAAACCAGTTATAGATAATATACGTCTAGTACTTTAATGAAGCAATTTAACTATTTCCTGATTTCAGGAGTCCTAATCAGTTTGTTATTCGCCAGCGCTTGTTCAAGGCCTACCTTGGTTGGAGGGGATTTATTAGATGGCGATATTGTCCAATTGGAATTTACAGATACACTTCCACTAATTGTAAAGAGTGTCAAAGAAGACAGCATTTTAACTTTTGAAGAAAATTTTGGTCTTTTTATAACCAATTTTTTACTTGGAAATGTAGATGATCCCGTATTTGGACATTACGATGCAAGTATCTATTCTCAACTAAGACCCAACTTTGTTAATAAACGCTTTGGTGATGGATTGCTAGATTCAGTGGTACTTCAATTAGCTTATGATACCTCTGCGCTTTATGGCTACTACAGGACTGATCAAATGGACTTGCAAGTATTCAGAGTTATAGAAGAAATGCCTTTTACTGAAGATCTGTATAGCAATGATTCTTTTGAAATTGAGATGACACCACTAGGGGAGTTACTTGATTTTAGACCAGCTCCGTTTGATAGCGTTTCGATTACGATCGATACAAACGAATTTGATTTAAAACCGCACATAAGAATAAAACTTGACAAATTCTTTGGTGACGAGTTAATCAATTTAGATACGTCTTTATATAGCACCTTTGATACTTTCGTTGACTATTTTAAAGGAATGCACATCAGAGCTTCTTCAGACGACAATAGTATGCTTGGGATTAATATGAATGACCCCAATACCAAGTTAGTATTGTATTACAAAGATCAGGATATACAAAGAACCTTCGATTATTTCTTTGATCAAGGTGCTGTGAAATTCTCGAGAATGAATCATGATTATACAGGATCTCCTGTAGAATCATTTATAGATGACGCTATTCTGGGAGATAGCTTAATATTTATGCAAGGAATGTCCGGACTGAACATAGAAGTAGATTTTGGAGATCTCAGTTTTTTGGAAAATCGCATCATTAATCATGCTGAATTAGATATTTATCATGTGACAGAATTTCCTGATGATGAGCCTTTCATATTTCCTGCTACGCAAGGACTCTTAGCTAAAAAAGTAAATGCTGATACAAGCGAATTAGAAGATATTAGTGATGTAATTACAGCCTTACAGCTGGGGACCTTAGGTCTCTTCGGTGGAGATCAAATGGATGTCACGGTCGATAATGTTGAGCTATTTAAATATACCATCAACATAACAAATCACTTCCAAGCTATGGTTGAAGGAGATGAGACTTCAAAAATATACCTCCAGACCATTGCGAAACCAAGAAACCCTTATCGAGGCATTTTCTACGGGCCACAAAATTCCGAGTTCCCTATGAAATTAAGACTCACATATACCGTTGAATAAAAATAAAACTAATTAAGAAATGTGTGGTATTGTTGCTTACTCTGGTAAGAAAGCTGCTTGCCCAATCTTAATCGAAGGATTAAAAAGATTGGAATATCGTGGTTATGATAGTTCAGGAGTTTCATTATTAAACGGAAGCCTCCAAACCTTTAAGAAAAAAGGCAAGGTAAAAGATTTAGAAAATATACTGCCTAAAGAAGAGCTTACAGCTACTTTAGGAATCGGACATACAAGATGGGCTACTCACGGAGAACCCAATGATGTAAATGCCCATCCACATCTTTCTGGAAACGGAAGATTGGCCCTTGTACACAATGGTATTATTGAAAACTATGCTTCTATAAAAGAAGCACTAATCAAAAGAGGCCATACTTTCTCATCGGAGACAGATACTGAAGTCTTGGTGCACTACATTGAAGAATTACAATCCGAAGGCAAGCTTGCCTTAGAAGAGGCAGTACGCCAAGCCCTTTTGCATGTGGAAGGCGCATACGCCATTGTTGTGATTGACAGTCAAGAACCCAATAAGCTAGTTGGAGCCAAAAAACAAAGTCCACTGGTGGTCGGAATCGCTGAAGATTCATTTTACTTTGCATCAGACGCTACGCCTATTATCAGTCATACCAATAAAGTAGTATACCTAAAAGATGGAGAAATAGCGGTTGCTGAATTAGGAAAAGAACTCGTCATCCGTCAATTGTCAAACATAGAGCAAAAATTAGATGTTCAAGAATTAAGTCTGGATATTCAGCAGATTGAAAAGGGCGGATATGAACATTATATGCTCAAGGAAATTGATGAACAGCCAAAGACAATTGCAGATGGGATGAGAGGAAGATTGAATGGAAAGGAAGGATGGACCCGATTAGATGGCCTAGAAGAATATAGTAATAGAATTTCTAGTGTGAAGCGCATCATCATTGCGGCCTGTGGAACATCTTGGCACAGTGGGCTAATTGGAGAATACCTCATCGAAGAGTTTGCAAGAATTCCGGTAGAAGTAGAATACGCATCAGAGCTTCGATATAGAAATCCCATCATAGGAAAAGATGATTTGGTAATCGCCATTAGTCAATCTGGAGAAACAGCAGATACCCTTGCAGCAGTAAATCTTGCTAAAGAAAAAGGTGCACTCGTATATGGTTTGGTGAATGCCGTAGGCTCTACCATTGCGAGAGCTTCTCATTGTGGTTCATATTTGCATGCAGGACCAGAAATTGGTGTAGCATCAACCAAAGCATTTACATCTCAAGTCACCCTTTTGGCCATCATGGCATTAAACCTTGGGATGAAACGTGGGACCTTAAGTAATACTACATATCATAGATTAATTTCGGCGCTTGAACAAATTCCTTCCCAATTATCAAAGGTGTTGGAACAGAAAGAACAGATAAAATATATAGCTGGAGAAATTAAATCAGCAACAAATGCACTGTACTTAGGAAGAGGATTTAATTTTCCTGTAGCCCTTGAAGGTGCACTAAAACTAAAAGAAATTTCTTACATTCACGCTGAAGGATATCCTGCAGCCGAGATGAAACACGGTCCTATTGCACTTATCGACATATATATGCCGGTATTTGTCATAGCTACAAAGGGAGGATCTTACGACAAAATCGTAAGTAATATCCAAGAAGTCAAAGCAAGAAAAGGTAAAATTATTGCCATTATTACTGAAGGTGATGAAACAATTAAAGATCTTGCAGATTATTATATTGAGATACCATTAACAGAAGAAGCCCTAACGCCTTTATTGTCCGTGGTACCTTTACAACTTTTATCATATTATATCGCTGTTATGCGTGGTTGCAATGTTGATCAACCTCGAAATTTAGCGAAATCAGTAACTGTAGAATAATGAAACAAATAGATTTAGAATACAACTCAGAGAGAGAGCTTTTAACCATTCCAGAATATGGAAGGAATGTCCAAAAGTTGATCAATCATTGTAAAACGATTGAAGATGCCGACGAAAGACAAATATTTGCTGAGCGAATTGTAGAATTGATGCTCCAAATGCATCCTCAAAATAAAAATGTCAATGAATACAAAGAGCGACTTTGGAAGCACTTCTTTAGAATTGCTAAGTATGACATTGATGTAAAATCTCCAGAAGGAACACAACTAGAAGAAGAACCTTCTGTTGAGCTTGGTAAAGTTGAGTACCCACAAAAATTTCCAAAAATGCGTCATTATGGAAACAATGTGAAAGTACTTATTGAGAAAGCCGTAGAAATGGAAGATCCAGAAAAACAAGCCATTTTTAAAAATGTAATTGGATCTTATATGAAGCTTGCCTATAAAAACTGGCATCGAGAACACTTTATCTCCGATGAAATTGTAAAAAATGATTTCAAAGTTTTAGCCAAAGGAGAACTTGGCTTCACACCTGAAGATCAACTAGACTTTTTATTGGCCAACAACCAACCTAATTCTTCTTTTAATCCAAAATCTAAGAAGAAAAGATCTGGAGGTAGCTCTAAATATGGATCTAAAAATAGATCTAAAGGTGGTCGTGATAGAAAATCAAACAATCACAGAAGAAGGAAATAGTTATATTAAATAAATTCTTAATATATTTAGCTTTTAATCTTGGTCTCCAGTTAAAATCTAAATATGAGTTCTGAAGCTTTTATTGTAGAAGGTGGTCATCCCTTGAAAGGATCCATCAAAGCACAGGGTGCAAAAAATGAAGTTTTGCAAATTATCTGTGCCACCCTGCTAAGCCCTGATAAAATTACCATTGATAATGTCCCTGATATCCTCGATGTCCGCAAACTGATTAGTTTGGTAAAAGGCTTAGGAGTCATTGTTGAAAAATTATCTGAAAATAAGTACAGCTTCCAAGCCTCCAATATCGATATGGAATACTGTGCGTCTGAAGAATATCAATTAGACGCTAAAAAAATAAGAGGATCAGTCATGTTGCTAGGTCCCCTTTTGGCCAGATTTAAAAAAGCCTTTCTTCCACAACCCGGTGGTGATAAAATTGGAAGGCGCAGACTTGATACCCACTTTAATGGTTTTCAAAAATTAGGGGCAGAGTTTAAATACGATGATAAGGATGATAGTTATTTCATTGAAGGAGAAAACCTGAAAGGAAGTTTTGTCTGGATGGATGAAATATCAGTCACCGGAACAGCCAATTTAGTCATGGCAGCTGTCATGGCTAAAGGGACCACTAAATTATACAATGCAGCATGTGAGCCTTATCTCCAACAATTGTGCAAAATGCTCAACCGAATGGGTGCACAAATTGAAGGGATAGGATCAAATTTATTAACCATCGAAGGGGTAGATTCTTTGAAAGGAACAGAGCATACCATCCTACCAGATATGATTGAGGTTGGAAGCTTTATTGGAATGGCCGCCATGACTCAATCTGATTTGAAAATCACTGGATTAAGCATTCCCGATTTGGGCATCATTCCTGGGGTATTTAAAAAATTGGGCTTAGAGATGGAAATTGGTGCAGATTACATCCACGTTCCTCCAATGGATCGATATGAAATAAACACCTTTATTGATGGATCGATACTTACCATCTACGACGCTCCTTGGCCTGGCTTTACACCAGATTTGATGAGTATCGTTTTAGTGACTGCTACACAAGCCAAAGGTTCTGTTCTTATACATCAAAAAATGTTTGAAAGCCGTTTATTCTTTGTAGACAAACTGATCGATATGGGTGCCAAAATTATTCTGTGTGATCCGCATCGTGCAACGGTAATTGGATTAAACAGAGAAAGTAAGCTAAAAGGTATTCAAATGACCTCGCCAGATATTAGAGCAGGAGTTTCATTACTGATTGCGGCAATGTCAGCTGAGGGAAAAAGTAAGATTTTCAATATACAGCAGATAGATAGAGGGTATCAAAACATCGATACAAGACTCAACGCTTTAGGCGCGTCAATACAGCGTGTAGTCGTTTAAAACGACTATTTTTGGCAGCTATTTTGTCCTTGTTGTGATAAAATTAATGAGTCTTTCGATCGCATCTCTTGCTTCATTTCGTGGATAAGCATGAAGCATTTCAATAGCTTCAGTCTTAAGCTTTAACATGGCTTTCTTAGCATATTCAATACCTGCTTTTTTATCCACAAAATCCATTACCAATTTTCTTGTAGCAGCTTGTTCTGAGCGATTCTTGATGGCATGAATAATTTTCCTTTTTTCAAAAAATCCAGATTGACTAAGTGCATAAATTAAAGGAAGCGTCATCTTCTTCTCTTTGATATCATTGCCCTTCGGTTTCCCTGAGTCTTTCCCATTATAATCAAGTAAATCATCCTTAATTTGAAAACACATACCAATCTTTTCACCCAAAGTCCAAATATCGGCTTCAGTCTTCTTATCTTTTATAATAGAAGCAGCTCCAGCTGTGCAACAAGCCGCAATCATACTGGCTGTTTTCTGACGAATGACATCAAAATAGACTTGTTCTGTGATATCCAATCGTCTAGCTTTCTTTAGCTGTAATAGTTCGCCTTCTGCCATTTGTTTTACAGCTTTTGAGAAAATCTGGAGCAAATTGTACTCTTCATGATCCAAGGCCAATAAAAACCCCCTGGATAACATAAAGTCTCCAACCAGCACAGCCGCTTTATTTTTCCAAAGTGCCTTTATTGAAAACATCCCTCTCCTCTCAATAGATTCATCAACAACATCATCATGCACCAATGTTGCAGTATGCAAGATTTCTGATAAGGTAGCTGCATTGATACTTGATTCATTTGTCTGACCAAATAACTTCGCAAACAACAAGGTAATGGTCGGCCTGATTTGTTTTCCTTTACTTTTTACAACATATTTTAATATGGTATGCATCAGAGGCACCTCACTATTAAGCGTTTTTTTGTACGCTTTATTAAATGTGACCAACTCTTCCTTAACTGGGGCAATGATTTGCTCCAGCTTTAAAGTTTTTGTTGAAGATTCTAGTTGTAATTCTGACATATAATTTTCAAAGCTAGAAAATGCCCTTAAAAGTAATTTAAATTATAACAAATGGCTATTTCATGAGTTCATTGTATCTTACCCTAAATTTTAATTTTTTTTTTATTAAAAATCACTTTGCTAGAATTTTTTAAACAAAATAAGCTTTTCAATAGTCTCCTATTATTGCCTTATACCATCATATTAAGGTTTAATAGTTTCTTAATTGATTTTGATTATGAGGCATATCATGAAAATATCTTAACTGAATTTGTATACCAACTCTTTTCCTACAATGAACTTCTCCTAGACATTACGGCTATACTAATGGTTTTTATTCAAGGAGTATTCGTGAATCTAATTGTCATTAAAAATAGGCTTTCTACATCAATCAACTTATTCCCAGGTGTATTTTACATTTTACTGGTAAGCCTTATTCCAGAATTTCAATATTTATCAGCAGAATTGATCGCAACAAATTTTTTATTAATTGCAATTGCGCAAATTTTTGGTATTTATAACAAGCCTGATGTTTCAGCTCCTTTATTTAATTCGGGCTTTAGTATTGCCTTGGCTTCCATGTTTTGCTTCAATTATATATTATTCATTCCAGCGATTCTTACCATTTTACTGAAATTGCGTAAGCTCAGAGTTATAGAAGTTCTTCAATTTGTTACTGGATTCAATTGTCTCTTATTTTTACTATTCACCATACTTTACAGTACGGATCAGTTGGGGAATTTTAGCAATAGCTTTACACAAAATCTGCACTTTGGCTTTAATGCAGATTTTAAATCTGATATATCCTCTATAAAACTGGGAGTTTTCTTATTGTTAATCCTTATTACATTATACAGATTCTCTAAAAACATGGTGAGAAGATCGTACAAATCTCAAAAACAAAATTCTTCCTTTTACATGTTTTTATTGATGTCCGTATTTGTTCTTATTATCAATGTAAATCCCTCTTTACATCACTTAATGATGATGATTTTTCCTCTTGCTGTACTTAGCTCGTTTTTACCAAGTCAATATATGAAACGGTGGTATGCAGAAGGATTTCACCTCTTTTTGTTTATGCTTGCCTTAATCTTCCAATACAGCATCCTATTCTAGTCTTATTTCTTGCAAAAGAGCTTAAAACGAAAATCTGAACTAATTTTTATATAACCATCTGATTATCAATGTATTTAACAAAATATTAATATTTCTATATTTTCGTTAATCATTTAATAAACGACATAAATCAATGGAATTTTACTTATAAAATAAGCTATTTTTGTTGACGTTATATTACACTCGGTTATATTAGAAAACAATGTATAGGATCTTACTCATTTCACTTTTTGCGTTCATTAATTTTTCAGTATCGGCACAGATACTAAATCCAGTTAAATGGACCACCTCATCTGAAAAATTATCTAATGATGAATATGCTTTAATATTCAATGCAAAGATTGATAAAGGATGGACAGTATATTCTCAATTCATTGAAGAAGGAGGACCGGTTCCTACCTCTTTTACCTTTGAAGAAGGTGGACATTACAGTTTGATAGGCAAAGCAGAAGAATCTGATAACGCGAAAACAAAAGAGGATGAAATTTTTGAAATGACTGTTACAAAGTTTTACGACTACGCAACATTCACCCAAAAAGTAAAATCCAATGACAAAGCTGAAGCCATAAACGGCTACTTCACTTATATGGTTTGTGATAATTCTAGATGTCTACCTCCAACTGATATCGATTTTTCATTTGACTTAAGTGAGGCTCAAGGTAATAATGAAACAAAAGAAGAAAAAAGTAATACTGAAGTGGCTGCTGTCGAAAATATAGCTATTGAAGAGGTGCAGAAAGCCGAACAAAAAATTGAAAAAACTACCTTACAAGAAACAGCAAGCCAAACAGTAAAAGAAACTAAGGAACGGGTTATTAAAAGTGCATCAACACAATCAAAAGAAACTGAACAAAAGAAACAAGTTGAAACCAAGCAAAAATTACCAGCATCAAATAATGCTGTATCAAAAGTCGAAGCGGTAAAAGACAAAACGACAAGCTCCTCATCTAATATCATTGCCACTGGATCAATAGGTGGAGAAAATAAAGGAAAACTTCTTGATCCAGTAAAGTGGAAATTGGATCTTTTACAAAATGGAGATACATACCAGTTGGATTTCAACGCCTTCATGCAAAAAGGATGGACCATCTATTCGCAATTTATCGAAGGTGATGGACCCATTCCTTCAGAGTTTGGCTTTGATGAAGGAGATCATTTTGAACTTATTGGAAAAGTCAGTGAGTACGGAAAAAAGAAAGAAGGGCCAGATCCAGTTTTTGGAGGTATCAATGTAATTAAATTTGTAGGTGACAAAGCGACCTTTTCTCAAAAACTCAAAATATCTGATCCGGCTAAATCCATTAGTGGCTATTTATATTTCATGAGCTGCGATGATAAGCAATGTCTTCCTCCAAGAGACATACCTTTCAAATTTAATGTTGCAGGCAAGTCTATGGTTTTAGGTGAAGCAGCAACAGCAGAAGAATCAAGCAACGAAATTTCATCAACAATAGCTTCGGCGAGCGCTAGCAGTTTCCTCTCCTTTGCAAAACCTGAAGGAGCGCCTATTGGTACATGTGATATTTCAGCAGAAGAAGTTAAAGGAAAAAGTATGTGGACCATTTTTATTCTTGGTTTCCTTGGTGGGCTTTTAGCTTTATTGACTCCTTGTGTGTTCCCAATGATACCTTTGACGGTAAGTTTCTTTACGAAAAGTAAAGAAGGAAAAGGACTCAGAGATGCCATACTATATGGCTTCTTTATATTTTTAGTATACTTACTATTTAGCTTACCGTTCCACTTGTTAGATGGAATAAACCCAGCAATCTTTAATGAAATATCAACCAACGTTTGGTTGAACATCGCCTTCTTTGCCATTTTTGTTTTCTTCGCATTTTCCTTTTTCGGATACTACGAAATTTCATTACCAAGCAGCTTCGCAAACAAAGCATCAAGTGCTGAAGGCGCTGGAGGAATCATAGGAATATTTTTTATGGCACTTACCTTAGCCATAGTTTCATTTTCTTGTACAGGACCAATCTTAGGATCATTACTAGTAGGTGCATTAAGCTCAGATGGAGGAGCATTTCAACTAACAGCTGGGATGGGTGGCTTTGGATTAGCACTTGCTTTACCCTTTGCCATATTTGCAGCTTTCCCAGCACTAATGACGAGCTTACCTAAATCAGGTGGATGGCTCAATACTGTCAAAGTAGTTCTAGGCTTCATGGAGTTAGCCTTGGCATTCAAGTTTTTGTCAAACGCTGATCTTGTTGAAAGATGGGGTTTATTAAAAATTGAACCTTACTTAATTATCTGGGCAATTATAGCTTTTGCTACAGCGCTTTACCTCATCGGTAAAATTAAATTTCCACATGATAGTCCAATTAAAAAAATGAGTTTTATGCGAATCAGCACGGCAGTGCTTTTTGCTGCAATTGGTATTTATATGTTATCTGGATTTAGATATGATAAAAATTTAGAAACATTTAAGCCACTCACATTGCTAAGTGGAATCAACCCTCCAGTTGGCTATAGTTGGTTACATCCAAAATCATGTCCAAGTAAATTGCAATGCTTTAAAGATTTTGAAAAAGGAATGGCTTATGCAAAAGAAGCTAACAAACCTGTCCTTTTAGATTTCACAGGATACGCTTGTTTTAATTGTAGAAAAATGGAAGAAAACGTTTGGCCACAGCCTGGTGTTTATGAAAAAATAAATGAAAATTATGTGTTGATCTCCTTGTATGTAGATGATAAAAAAGATTTACCAGAAGATCAGCAAATTACTGTCGAACGAGCCATTGGTGGAAAAAAGAAATTAACAAACTATGGCCATAAGTGGTCGCACTTCCAAACTGAATATTTTGAAACAAATACACAACCCTATTATGTCCTACTCTCTCCTGAAGGAGAATTATTGACAAACCCTGTTGGCTATACACCAAATATCAGTGAGTATAGTCAATGGCTTGAATGTGGAATAGATGCATTCGATGGACAAATTGGTCAAAATTTACAACTTGAATAAAAACGAAAAACTTCATGCACTCATTCAAAGTTTTGAAGAGCAAGCATTAAGTATTACAGAAGAAAGAAAGAGCTCCTTGGAAGCAATGGCCCAAATCATTTCTGAGGAATTAACAAGTAATCAACATCTTGATATTGTAATCATTTGTACACACAATTCTAGAAGAAGCCAAGTTGGTGAGTTGTGGATTAGAACACTTGTCAAATATTTTTCAATTGAAAATGTACACGCCTTCTCAGGAGGTACAGAAGCAACTGCCTTGCATCCTAATATGGCTCAAGCTATTATGACCACTGGATGGAAAATGCTTCATGAAAATAATCAAAGCTCTAACCCTACTTATCATATAAGTATCGCAGGTGAGGAATCTCAAAAAATGTTTTCGAAGAAATATGATGATGCCTTTAATCCTGAAAAAGATTACCTCGCTATTTTAGTTTGCGAGGAGGCTGCAGAAGCTTGTCCAATAGTAATTGGAGCAAAGCATAGATTCCCCCTTCCCTATAGTGACCCTAAAGCATTCGACGACACCGAAAAGCAAAATGAAAAATATTTGGAATGCGTATCATTGATTGGAACAGAGTTCTTTTATTGCTTCAGTAAAGTGAAAAATCACCTTTCCTCCAATAATTAAATAAACTATTACGTTTAGCTTTTCTAACGGGTCTAGAACAATTTTTCACAGAGTCGACGCCTGTGAAATTAAAGCGTAAAAAGAATTGAAAACTTGCATAATACTTTAGATATTCCTTAAATTGCGTAAGTAAACATATTACAAATTTTCTTAAACTATAAAATTATATTAAACATGGGTAAACTAAATGAGTTGCTCGAGCTTTATGGCAAAGAAAACAAGCGGTTAAAGCTTGGATTAAGTGCTGACTTAATTGAAAAAGTTGCTAGGGGTTGCGGACCTTCTATTTACAAAGCAGATGCAAGTACTGTATCAGCAAGTGACAAAGAAGAACTTAAAAGAGTAAAGAAGGGATTCCTTATCAAAAAATTAGGACTTAAAGATGGTCCAAAATTGGACGATGCAATTGCAGAGGCAATGACTAAAATGGGAAAAGGGAATAGAAAGAAATATAGAGTTTTAGTTTATGGTCTATTAGTGAAGAAATTTAGAAAAGGATCCGTTTACAAAAAATAAGAACCCGATCTAAAAAAAGATGCTTTAATTAATAGCATCCTCTTTAACCGATTTTAATTTAATTGAAAGCGCGATGAAATTCACGCTTTCTTTTTTTTTGCCCAATTCCAACTACTTAGTAAAGCTTGTCTAAAAATTTGCATAAATTTATTAGACAATTATCAAGCTATGAAACAAGCCAATCGATTCCTCCCCTTCATACTCTTTTTACTTTTAATTTCTTCTTGTCAAGAAGATAAAATTGAAGAACAAGATGAGGCTGACTTAGGAGTTATTTCTATTGACGTTACTGGAGCACCTGAAGCCATTCCTGTATTTAAGGAAGCCCTGCTCCTTATGCATAGTTTTGAATATCAGGATGCAAGAGACAAATTCATTGAAGCCCAAAACATTGACCCAAACTTTGCCATGGCATTTTGGGGAGAAGCCATGACACATAATCATCCACTATGGAGGGAAACTAAACCTACAAAAGCAAATCTGGCACTCAAGAAATTAGCCCCTAATAAAGAAGAAAGATTAAAAAAATTAAAAACTGAATTTGAGAAAGATTTATTTGCTGGAGCTGAAATCTTATTCAGTCCAGGACTCAAAGAAGATAAAGACAATGCTTACAAAGAGCACATGGCATCCTTATATGAAAAGTATCCAGGCAATCATGAGATTGGTGCATTTTATGCGCTCTCTATTCTAGGAGCTACTCAAGAAGAAAGAGATTATAAATCTTATGAACAAGGCGCTAAAATCGTTCAAGGAATTATTGACGAAAATCCGCAACACCCCGGAGCCTTGCACTATCTAATTCATTCTTATGATGACCCAGTTAATGCTCCTAAAGAATTATTCGCTGCTAACAATTATGCAAAAGTAGCACCTGATGCAGGTCATGCTTTACATATGCCTTCTCATATATATGCCGCAATGGGAATGTGGGATGAAGTCATCAGTTCAAACATCGCTTCTTTTAATGCAAGTGTAAATCGTAAAAAAGCAAAATCACTAAGTGTAAATGCATTAAATTTTCATGCTTTGCATTGGCGCATGTATGCCCATTTACAGAAGGGAGAATTTGAAAAAGCTAAAGAGCTTGTTTTGGAAATGGCCTCCTATTGCGAAGAAGAACAAACCCCAAAGTCCTTAGGCTATAATGCAGAGATGAAGACAGCTTATCTAGTTGCCACACAAGAATGGAATGATCCATTGGGGCCTGATGATTTCGACTATACAGAATTAAATGTCATGACTCAAGCAATAGATATTTATAAAAAAGCTCAAATTGCTTTAGCTGAAAATAAACCTGCAGAATTAGAAAAACTGATTACACAATTAAATAAAACCAGAAACCTCAGTCTCAATGAAGCTCAAGTTGCAGGTGCACAAATGTGCAGTGGCGCCTCTAACCGACAAATGGCCACACAATTAGACATCGACAGAGCAGAAGTAGTTGAACTTGAGCTCAGAGCTCTGTTAGCCTTGCACTATGGAGAACAAATGGAAGCAGAAGATTGGCTTTTACAGGCAGTTGCAAAAGAAGAAAGTACGACCTTTAATTATGGTCCTCCAGATATCGTAAAACCATCCAATGAATTATACGCCGATTGGCTCATGCAGCAAAAGCGATTTAAAGAAGCTAAA
This sequence comes from uncultured Saprospiraceae bacterium, assembly GCA_937961455.1. Classification (GTDB taxonomy): domain Bacteria; phylum Bacteroidota; class Bacteroidia; order Chitinophagales; family Saprospiraceae; genus CALGNN01. The sequence continues at coordinate 6,063 of CALGNN010000085.1, read as the reverse complement.
AAACAATATGCTAAAGTCTTAGAAAGAGCTCCTAAGAGACTCCTATCTACAGAAGCCTTATTGAATTTGGAAGAAAGTTAATTTGACACAAAAAGAAAAAATACTCAAGGCTGGAGCAAAACTTTTCAGAAAGCAAAGCTACTCAGCCACTTCTATGCAAGATATTGCTGATGAACTTTCCATCAAAGCTTCAAGTCTATACAATCACATTTCTTCAAAACAAGAAATTTTAAGTGAATTGCTATTGTCAAATGCAGAAGCATTTGTCAAAGGAATGAAAGATGTTAAAGAAGCTGAACTTTCGCCCACTGATAAATTAAAGAGAATTATTTCTATCCACGTCAGACTGACAGTCGAGGATACAAATAAAATGTCACTGATGACTAATGAATGGAAACTGCTTACCGAAGAGAATAAGGAAATTTATTTATCGCACAGAAGTGCTTATGAAAAGAGTTTAAAATCTATTTTAAAAGAAGCCATTAAACTAGGTGAAATAAAAGATGTCAATATTGATTTAAGCCTGTTCTCCATTTTATCAACATTAAGATGGCTTTATAGTTGGTATGATAGAAATCGGGATATATCTCCTATTGATTTGGAAATCATTCTTTTTAAAAACCTTATTGAAGGAATCGTAACAAAATAAGCTAAGTATCCCGTCCATAACAACTGACTGAATTCCGTCATTAGCCAAATAAAATTAAATCCACCAAGTTGATTTTTAACTATATTTAATCTGGCTTTATAATAAATGAGATTAAATAAATACATACTAGCATGCATTGCCGTGTGCCTCCTAAACATTTACTGTTTTGGACAATCTATTCATATTAATGAAGTAGTCGCTTCAAATTCAAAATACTTTGATGAAGATGGTAATAGTCCTGACTGGATAGAATTGTACAATTCTAGCAATGAGGACATACTATTAGAATCTTGGAGCCTTACAGATAATATTAATAAACCTAGGAAATGGCCAATCCCCAATTATCTATTAAAGCAGAAGTCTTACCTATTTCTTTGGGCATCTGGGAAGGACAGAAACAGCTTTGGAATTTCTAAGACCATCATAGATGAAGGCGACAGCTTTAAGTACATCGTTCCAACACAAAACCCAAATGCTTCTTGGACCAACATTAATTTTGATGACAGCCAATGGCTTACAGGTAACTCCGGTTTTGGATATGCAGATGGAGATGATGAAACAATACTCCCCAATGGAACAAGGTCAGTCTATTTAAGGAAAAATTTTAATCTTGAAAATGCGAATGATATAAAACAACTTTTGTTAGATATAGATTATGATGATGCTTTCGTAGCATACATTAACGGAGTTGAAATAGCAAGAGCAAATATTAATGGGAATCCACCTTCTTATAATGGAGCCACGATCACAGATCACGAAGCGCTCATGTATCAAGGAAACAAACCAGAACGCTTTCCAATTGCATCCTTTGAAAATATTCTAGTTGATGGAAATAATGTCTTGGCAATCCAAGCCCATAATATTTCTAACAACTCTTCTGATATGACCATCATTCCATTTTTATCCGCAGTGTTTTCACAAGACCCATTAGTCTTTGATGACCCACCAAATATTTTGGAATTGGATGACTTGTCAATGCACACAAACTTCAAAATTTCATCCGAATTTGAAACCATCTACTTAATTAATGAGGAAGAGATCATTGCTGATAGTATCGTAGTAGAGAATCTGGTATCAGATATTTCATATGGTAGAAATCCCTTCGATGGCGGTCATGTCTATTTTAAAGAACCCACTCCTGGAACACAAAATAATGTCAATTTCTGTATCGGAATTAATCCTTCAAAAATTGTCTTCTCGCATGAAGGTGGCAAAACAGAACCCATTAATCTTAGCCTGACGACAAATGACCCTGATGATATTATTAGATATACCACAGATGCAAGTCTGCCAAACGATCAATCCCCAATTTATAATAATCCCATTCCGATAAATGAAAATACTGTTATCAGAGCCAGCATCTTTAAAGAAGACTTTGTGCCTTCTATAAGTCAAAGTAGAGCATATTTAATCAATGCAACACATTCACTCCCAATAATCAATTTAATAACTGAGCCTCATAATCTTTTCGATGAAGAATATGGTATATACGTTTTAGGTAATGATGCCAATTTTGCTTTTCCTCATTTCGGTGCAAATTTTTGGGAAGATTGGGAACGCCCCATGCACTTTAGTTTTTACGAAAATGATGGAACGCATGCTATCTCTCTAAACGCTGGAGCAAAAATATTTGGCGGTTGGTCAAGAGGTCTCGACATGAAATCCTTATCCATTTTCGCGAGAAGTGCCTATGGCCAAAAAGAAATAGCCTATCCTCTTTTTCAAGATTTAGATTATGATGTGTTTCAAGCCATCGTTCTGAGAAACTCAGGTAATGATCTACTCAATAGTAATATGCGTGACGGCACGATGACAAGTTTAATGAAAGGAAGTGATCTTGAAGTTCAATTCTATAGACCAGCTGCAACATACATTAATGGTGAGTATTGGGGATTTTACAATATGAGAGAAAAAATTAATGAACACTTTATCGCTTCTAAACATGGAGTGAATCCAGATTCAGTTGACATATTGGAATTTTCAGGAGAAGTAATTCAAGGAGACAACAGTGATTACGCAAGTCTAATTGATTTCGTTGGTTCAAATAATTTGTCAAACTCATCGAATTACGAATTCGTAACAGATCAAATCGATGTTGATAATTTTATTTTATACTATCTCACACAGATATATGTTGACAATCAAGATTGGCCCGGAAATAATATTAAATATTGGCGCCCAAAAGATGGAAAATGGAGATGGATATTATTTGATACAGATTTTGGCTTTGGTCCATGGAATGACAATGCCTTTTTAAATAACACTCTTGCTTTTGCTCTTGAATCGAATGGGCCCAATTGGCCAAATCCTCCTTGGTCAACTTTACTATTTAGAAAACTAAATGAAAATCAAGAATTCCGACATAAGTTCATCAATCAGTTTGCTGATGAAATGAATACAAGGTTTTTAGCTCAAAATGTCAATCAACACATAAGCAATGTTGCAGCAAATATTGAATCAGAAATTCCCATGCACTATGCACGATGGGGCGAATCTGCTAACAGCTGGAACAATGAACTTGATGTAATGAAAAACTTTGCCAATAATCGCTTGGCCATCATGAAAGGAGACATTTTATCTGAATATAATTTACCTGCATATCACAGACTATCCATAGAAATTAATCAAGAACACAGAGGTTATGTAAAATTAAATAGCCTCGATCTGAGAACTAAGTTGTGGAGTGGTGATTACTTTGAATCCGTTCCAGTAAAGCTCATTGCACTTCCTTTGCCTGGATATGTATTTTCTCATTGGGAAGGCTATGTAAATAGTCAAGAGCAAGAAATAGAAGTAGATGTAAAAGAAGCAGCTAATATAAAAGCCATTTTTGAATCAGGTGTCAGTGAAAATACTGGTGTCATCATCAACGAAATTAATTATAAATCCAGTCCAGATTTTAATACAGGTGATTGGATAGAACTATACAACAGAGGAAATAATGCTGTAGATATATCAGGCTGGCAATTAAAAGATGCTTTAGATGAAAACAGTTTTAGCTTTCCTGATAATACTGTTTTACCAGCTAATAAATATGTAGTCATTGCAAATGATTTAGAAAAATTTGAAGCATTGAATCCTGATCTAACTGGTGTTCTAGGTCCATTTGAATTTGGTTTATCTTCTGAAGGAGATCAAGTTCGATTGTTTGATGCATCCGACGAACTAGTTGATGAAGTAACATACCAAAGCATTGCGCCATGGCCCCATTTGGCAAATGGACTAGGCTACACTTTGGAACTATTGCATCCAGATTTAGAAAATGATCTTGCAATCAATTTTGGTCCAGTTCACCTAAATGGCTCACCTGGCAAAACCAATCTTTTAGGCGTGACTCCAACACAGGAAATAACATTACTAAAAGGATTAATGCTTTCGCCAAACCCAGCTAACATTAGTACCAAACTTTCATTTTCATTAGCTGAATCTTCATTTTTAAAAATTAGCCTTATTGATCTCAAAGGCCAAAGCATTAAGCAAATTATTAAAACAAGATTTTCTGAAGGAGCGCATGAAATCGACATAGACTTAGAACAATTACCTTCTGGAACATTTCTAATTTCCTTAAGTGATGCCTATGGAAAACAACGTTTTGTCAAATTGGTGAAATCTTAAAGTAAGAGCCAAATTTTAATTTAACTTGACAATGAAACTAATAATCATTAGTTTTACACTAATATTCATTAGTTTATGGAATTTCATCCAATTAAAGTTAAATCTATAGAGAAAAGCACAGAGGACTGTGTGATCATTGCATTTAAAATTCCTGACAATTTACTTTCAGAATTTAACTTTATCCAAGGACAATACCTAACCATCCAAACAACTATAAATGGTGAAAATGTAAGGAGATCTTACTCCTTGTGTTCAAGTCCTTTAGATAAGGAATGGAAAGTTGCCGTCAAGCTAGTTCCTGGTGGTGCCTTTTCCACATATGCTAATGAAAGCCTTCGAGTAGGTGACGAACTTCAGATAGCCAAGCCTAATGGAAAATTCTATGTCACCACTGATAAAGACCAAGACAACAATTATGTCTGTTTTGCAGCTGGCTCAGGTATAACTCCCATTTTATCGATTATAAAGACGCACCTTCTTACAGAAGAAAAAGCCCACTTTAAATTATTCTTTGTCAATCAATACACGCATTCAATTATACTCAAAGAGGAATTAGAAGCTCTTAAAAATCAATTTCTTGATCGCTTTGAAATTTTCCACTTCTTAACAAAGGAGCACAGAAGCGTTGAATTATTTAATGGTCGAATTGATGAAGAAAAATTAAACAAACTTTCGAATTCCATACTTCCCATTAAGCAAACAGATCACTATTTTATATGTGGTCCTGAGGCCATGATTTTTTGCATTCGAGATTTTTTATTAGAACAGGGCGTTACAAAAGAGACCATACATTTTGAATTATTCAATACAGGTACTAAAGTGCAAGTACAAACGGAAAATCTTGCAAAAGAACTTGAAGGTAAAGACTGTGAAATTACCATTCAAGAAGGAGGCAAACAATGGAGTTTTAATATAGCACAAGGAAGTAACAATATTTTAGATGCTGCATTAATACATGCGGCCGACTTACCTTATGCATGTAAAGGAGGTGTTTGTTGTACTTGTAGAGCAAAGCTGATTGAAGGAGAAGTAAACATGGCAGTACATTATGGCTTAGAGGATGATGAAGTTGCGCAAGGATTTATTCTTACTTGCCAAGCCATTCCCACAACAGAAAAAATTGTCGTAGATTTTGATGTATAAAATTATATTATGAGCATTACAAACTTAGAAGATCAGTTTCAAGATAGAATTGACAAAGGTGAAAAAATCGAACCTAAAGATTGGATGCCTGAAAAATATCGCAAAACCCATATCAGGCAAATATCTCAACATGCCCATTCTGAAATTGTGGGTATGCTCCCAGAAGGAAATTGGATAACTCGTGCTCCAACATTAAAAAGAAAACTAGGGCTTTTAGCAAAAGTTCAAGATGAAGCCGGCCATGGTTTGTATTTATATAGCGCTGCCGAAACCTTGGGTATCTCACGGGATGAAATGTTCGATCAACTGCATACAGGTAAAGCAAAATACTCCAGCATCTTTAATTACCCAACACTTAGTTGGGCAGACATTGGTGCGATCGGATGGTTAGTTGACGGCGCAGCCATTATTAATCAAGTAATGCTTACAAGAACCTCATTCGGACCTTATGCAAGAGCCATGGTTAGAATTTGTAAAGAAGAAAGTTTCCACCAAAGACAAGGTTATGAAATTATGCTTACACTCTGCAATGGAACAGCAGAACAAAAAGCAATGGCACAAGATGCTTTAAATAGATTTTGGTGGCCATCCCTAATGATGTTTGGACCAAGAGATGCGGATTCTCCCAATACAGAACAATCAGTAAAATGGAAAAT
>CALGNN010000084.1 GCA_937961455.1 uncultured Saprospiraceae bacterium | reverse complement strand
TTTATTGCTTCAAGATTGTTAAAGCCTGATATACTGTTCAAGCCATTTGAAAATAAAGCTAGTTGACCTGATATTTGGGTAACATTAGGAAAAATATTTAAAGTACTTAAAGAAGTATTGTTTTGAAAACTCACTGAGCTTAATTGGGTGACATTAGTAAAGCTCGGTATTGAAGTAAGAGAAGTATTTCCGATAAGTACAATTTCCTCTATTGAATTTATGGAAGAGAATGAAGAGAGGTTTGTAATTTGATTGTATTGTAAGTTTAATGTTCCTAAAGATTGTAAGGATGAAAACACAGACAAGTCTAATAGAACAGGGGAACTATCAATAAAGAGAATGTCCATCTGAGTAAAATTTTGAAGCGCACTGATGTCTGATAAAACTGGATTATTTGAAAGGTACAAACCTTGGATAGAAGTCAGATTTTCAAGACCAGAAAGATTCGTAAGATTCGTTCCTGCTATAAAAAGGGATTCAGAAATTCCAGTCAAAGTATTAAGTGGACTCAAATCATTAATATCACTGCCACTGATCCATAATTGAATAGGCTCATCACATCCAATATAATCCGTAGTAAAACTATTGACATCTGCTTGACTATATATATAAATTGATTGAGGACAAGATGCCGAAACGGATAAAACCGAAAATAGACTAAGTGTTAGAAAGTAGTATTTCATAAAATAACTTAAGGGGTGAATAAAATAGGTGAAACAAAGGGAATGAATATTTATAGCTCTGACATTGCTATTAACTAGTCCAGGTATTCCTTTCATTTAAGCCAAAAAATGAAATAAAGGGATTCTATTGTTGAAAAGCTTAAATAAAAAAGACTTATCTAAGGAATAGCAATTAAAACTATTGAAGATTCATGTTGTAATGCAGGGACAGTATATAGAATATACTATTTTGGTATATAGTAGTTTAGGAAGAAAAATTGTTGACCCACAAGGACTCGAACCTTGAATGTCGGTACCAAAAACCGATGTGTTGCCAATTACACCATGGGTCAATTCCACACTCCATATTCATGAAGCGACCGCAAAACTAATACAAATTGGAAAAAAAGTAAAGGATGTGGTAAATCTTTTATTACTCCGTGCAAAAACTTGAAGCAGGCAAACCCGCCGCATTGAATAACACTGCTGCACCTATATCATCCCATGCATACCTTGCATACATAGGTCTTTTCACATTATTGGAGGTTAAAACTAAGGTAGATTTCTTTATTTGGGGGTCGGCTGGATAATAAATTTTATCTGATCCAGCTATTTCAAACCCTGTCGGACTTGTTGTATTTATACGCAAACCATCATTGTGATCAAAGCTCAGAATCAACTTCTTCCCTTTAACTCTAGAGGAATTATACAAAGGGCCACTAAAAGGAATGTTATTTCCATAATCATTTGCTAAGGCCCAAAGAGCCAATCGTTTCCCTACATCCTGCTTGTTGCCTGGATGTATGTTATTGTAATTTCCAATATCTGAAGTCACTACCATGCCTGTATGCTTAAGTGATAAAGTTTTTCTTTGGGCTTCACGTAGAAGGTGGGACTTATCATCCGACCTTGTTTCTGTTCTCGTATAATTATAAGGAGCTATTTGGACAAAGTAAAAAGGAAAATCTTTTCCCCATGCTTCTCGCCAATCATTGATCATCAGAGGAAAAAGTTTTTCATATTGGGCTGCTCTACCAACATTACTCTCTCCTTGGTACCAGATAGCACCTTTAATCCCATAAGGAATGATGGGATGGATCATAGCATTATGCAAACTTGAAGGCGTATGACTGTTAATATTGATTACACCTTCTGGACGATCATCGTATAGGCTTCTGTCTGTTCCAAAAATATAAAATGTGTTGCCGATGTACTCTGCGACCTCTCTGTATTTCCAATCATTCGCTAATGAGATTTTATTACCATCACCATCAGATAAATACAGTAGATCAGCTTCGCCATAAAATCCACCTCCACCACCAGTATCAATCACTCTTATAGAAATGGTATTTGTCCCCAATTGTAAGTAAGCATCAGGAATGGTGTACACACGTTTTTTATTATAAAGACTTTCTGCGCCAACCTTATGTCCATTGATAAAACTAAGATCAATATCATCAATGGTCCCTAAGGATAGTGTCAAATCTCCTTCGATATGCTCTAATTCAAATTGCTTTCGAAACCAAACTACACCATCAAAATTTGACAAAGCATCATTTTCCCATAGCCCAGGTAACTCCATTGACGCCCATTCTCCGTCATCAAATATTTGGGAGGAAGCTTGCATAGCATCAAATTGTAGATCAGACCAATCTTCTATGTCACTGAGTTCAATAGTTCTAAATTGGTTTCTCCATGCCCGAATCTTTGCTTCATCTTTATTGTATCGTTCAATAAGATCTAAGGTCTCATTGAAATCATTCATGGATCTTAAATTTTGTTGACTTACCCAAGATTCGGCGGGAGTGCCTCCCCAACTAGAATGAATGATACCTATGGGAATATTTAAATTTTCATGTAAAGTTCTAGCAAAAAAATAAGCCGAGGCACTAAAAGTAAGGGCATTATCTGGGCTGCATACCTTCCATGTTCCTTCAAACGTACTCAAAGGCTTGGTTGATAAATTTCGCTGAACCGTAATCATTCTGATCATTGGGTAATCAGCTTTCTGTATCTCTTGCTCAGCATCTTTTATAGGGTCAGTTGGCGGCCAACCTTTAAGGGGCATCTCCATATTGGACTGACCAGAGGCCAACCATACTTCTCCAAAAAGTACGTCTTTGATTTGAATTTCTTGAGTTGCTGAACGGATGATGATATCATGTTCGCCTCCAGATTCTTGAGTCAAAACCATGGTGCTCCATTGCCCATTTTGATCTGCAACGATTTCCTTATTTACGCCCCAGCTACAGTTAATCGTAACTTTTGCATCTATTGGAGCTTCACCCCAAATAGCCACCTCACTATTTCTTTGCAACACCATATGATCAGAAAATAAATTGCATAGTGAGAGCTCTTGTGATGATAAAATAGAACTTGAAAATATAATTAAGCAAATAGCAGTGAATAACTTTTCCATGGAGCTTTATTTGGCCATTATCATTTGAAATAATAAGTACATTTTACTGCTCAGATGAGCACTTATGGGTTGCAAATTAGTACTCATAGTAATTTTTAAAAGGAACTTATAAATTTTATTATATTAATTTAAAACAAGATAATATATGATAGCTAATCATACTTAAACAACGCTCAATTTCTTCTGAATTTTTATTGTGGAATTTTATATAACAATCGGTAAATAAAAATAGATAAGGTCTCTATGAGATTAGTATTAATTAAGAGTAGAATATTAATATGATGCTTTTAATGAAGCAAGTCTATTATTGCGTGGAGCTAGTTTTTATATTTTAAAATGCTAAGAATTTTTTTCCTTTTTAAATAGCCGTAAAACAAAATTACTCCCAAAAGTATTAGCCAAACATTCTTACCGATTGATAAATTTACATTTGTATTAATAGCCTCCGAGTCTCCTGACAAAACCA
>CALGNN010000083.1 GCA_937961455.1 uncultured Saprospiraceae bacterium | reverse complement strand
GATCCATTTTTAATAATTCATCAAACTCCTCTGGCATAGGAAGACCATACTTACTTTCATCTTTCCAAATTTGAACTTCTGCTTTATCTCCCAGTTCTAAGTTCAGTTTTTTTCGATTCGCCTTGTTGATATTAATAAAGTAATAATCTTGACCACTCGGCATTATTGCAGCCTGCCATTCAACAAAGTCATTCACTCTGACGACCACCCTTAGATCTTCTTCCTTTTTAAATTTGTCATAGATCTTCAATGGCACTTTTAGATGAAAATGCCACAGATCTCCGTAAAAATTTATGAGCTCTGAAGTGAAAGTATAGACTTTTTTCTTTGCCATAATTTACCAAGCCAGTGCTTTGCGCATTTTATGATAGATCTGTGTATTATCATAAATGCCTGCAAAATTTTCGGCCCCAGGACCAAAAGCAAAAATAGGAACCATAGTGGCAGTATGTTTATCGGTAGTGAAAGCCGCCTCTATTTTTTCTTCATTAGAACCTGGATTAATGGCCAAGCCTCCTGTCTCATGATCTGCAGTAATCACCACAAGCGTTTCTCCGTCAGCTGCAGCAAAGTCTAGAATGTTTCCAATTATTTTATTGTATTCTAAAAACTCACTCGTTACATAGTCTATATCATTAGCATGACCACCCCAATCGATTTGCGAACCTTCTACCATTAAAAAAAATCCTTCTTCAGATCGATCTTTTAAAAAATCCACAGCAAAATCAGCAGCATCAATTAAGTAGTCCCTACCCTTAGATACTGGAATAGGATCTTTATCAGAAGTCAAAAATCCAAAATTACTACCCATAGGAATTTTGACTTTTTTTAAGTCGCTTGAAAAATAATCCGTCACATAGTAATTTCTTAAAGCTAATTCTTCATACAAATTTCTATCATCTGCTCTTCTGTCAAAATAGGACTTCCCTCCCCCTATAAAAATATCGATCTGTGTATTCACAAAGTCTGCCGCGATCGCTTCATAATTTCTTCGACTTTCATTGTGTGCAATAAAAGATGCAGGTGTCGCATGCACAATCGTAGAGCTTGATACTAATCCAGTAGCAAGTCCCTTATCTTCTGCCTCCTCCAAAATCGTTTTCACCTTTTTACCATTCACATCAACAGCAATAGCTCCATTATAGGTTTTGACACCACAAGCTATAGCAGTAGCACTTGCTGCAGAGTCTGTAACTAAATTGTCACTGGCAAAAGTCTTCTGAAGACCTACAACTGGACATCTTTCTAGATGCGTATAATTATCATTAAGATACATGCCTGCAGATATCTGAGTCAAGCCCATTCCATCTCCAATTAGTAAGATTAAATTTTTAGGCGCAGTTCCTGGCTCTGTTGTTATTTGCTTAGCAACAGTCTGAGCTGTTGGTTGGCTAGTATTACAAGATAATACGAGCAAGGCAAACAAAATGAAGAAACAATGGCGAATCATATTTTACTTTTTTAAACATTCAAAGGTATCATTTTCTTAGCATGTATCTTTTGCCAGCAAGGGATTTTATAATTCCTTTACATTCCATCCCTAAGAGTTTTGCTGCTAATATTTGATTGTTGATACCTGTCAATTGAGCAATTGCATCTACTTTTAAAATAGGGTGATCCTTGAAGCCTTCTACAATACTTGTTTCTTGCTCATCTAATTCTGAAAATAATTGAATTTGTTTTCCAGATGCTTCACTGTCATCCCAAGACATAATGTATTTAATATCATCAGCAGATTCCAACAGATGTGCCTTGTGGGTTTTAATTAAATGATTGCATCCCTTGGACATTTTATCCTGAAGCCTCCCTGGCACGGCAAAGACATCCTTATTAAAATCATTGGCAATATGGGCCGTAATCATAGATCCGCCTTTACTGCCGGATTCTACCACAATGATCGCATCACACATACCTGCAATGATTCTATTTCGCATGGGAAAATGTTCTTTGTCTGGTAGATCATGATATGAAAACTCAGTAATTAATGAACCTTGCTCTAGTATCTCCTGTGCAAATTTTCGATGCGCCGCAGGATATATATAGCCATGACCCGCTCCCATAACAGCTATGGTTGCTAAGCCAGATCTTAAGGCTTTCTTATGAGAAACAATATCTATCCCATAGGCTAATCCACTCAGAATTAAAGGCTGCATGGATTGAAGATCTTCTATGACCTGCTCACAAAAATTGATTCCATTATCACTAGGTGTTCGAGTGCCCACCACCGCAACAATTTTTTCGTGGTTTAAATTGGCTACACCTTTATGATAAATCAATACGGGACTTTGATCATAGGCCAAAAGCCTTTTAGGGTAATTTTCATCCAAGTAAAAGATAGCTTCAATCTTGTGCTTTTTCACTAACTCCAATTCTTCTTCAGCCGCCTTTAGGTAATCCTTTTTTGCAATAGCCTTAGCTAGTATCTCTCCTACCTGAGGAATCTTTGCCAAACTGGAAGGCTTAGCCTTAAATACGGCTTCTAAAGAACCTGAATAACTGATTAAATTTTTAGTTAGAATAGGGCCGACCTTTGGAATCTTGGTAATCCCAATTCGGTAAAGTAGTTCCTGATCTTGTGTCATGTAGTTTAGTTCAAATCGTTCTGTAATTGTTTAGCTTGGTTAAAAAATTGATTCGCTTGCTGCGTATTGCCTTGAGCTTGATACAATTTAGCAATTTCATTTGAAACCTCTGGATCCTTAGGATTCATCGTATACGCATAATTCAAAAAATGCAGAGCATTCGCATAGTCCCTTCGATTCGCAACGATGGTATTAGCCGCCTTCGGAAAAAATGCCAATAGCTCATCCCTTACGCTCTGCCGATCCATTAAATACTCAATGTATTCTTTGATATATTTTGAACTGGGACGTCTGCCTAATACGTTTTCAAATGAAACCAACAGGGCGTTTACATCACCATCCATTTTATATTTTTCAGCAGCAACACCCGCTTGCATATCAATGGCACTTCCATAAGCAGGGTGTATTTCAACAGCCTTATCAATATGGCCCTTTGCTAAGTCCAACCACTTTGTCCGCATGTCCTTATCACTTGCAGCTTGATACAGATCAAAGTAAGCCGTTCCCATAAAAAGATTGCTTCTTGCACTATTTTTTGACACCAATGAAGCTGAGTAATTAAGCTCAAACTTATTCTTCCAATCTGGAATCCTCATAGCGGACTTCACTAAAAACAAAATGGAAATCAAGGCAACAAAGGCAAAGCTGATCCATCTACTTTTATCCACATCAAACTTGAGTCTACTTAGTTTTTCTATTAAATAAGGAAGCGCGATACAGAAGGCTAAGGAAGAAATAAAAATGAATCTCTCATTCATAAATGTACCCACAGGGAATAGCATATTTGAAACCACAGATATACTCATGATGTAAAACAAGATGCAGTAACTTATGACAGATTTTTTCTTCAAACCCCATATGGCCAAAATGCCCAATCCTATATATAATAACAATGATAAAATGGAAGAGCTATCTGACCAATTCATGATCGGAATATGATATGGATAATAATCGTGCGTAAGTGGATGAGGAAAAATCATCAACTTGAAATACATCCCTAGGGTGTAAAAAATGGTGGCAAATTTTTCAGCTAAATTCATTCCAGAAAATGGATTGTTCATTAAATCAGTGATAGGCGCACCTGCACTAAAAACAAAACCAATAGCTTGAAATCTTAAAACCAGATATAATATGGCAGCAACTAAAAGAGGAATAAAATTGAAAGCAATTTTTTTAAAGGAGGCATGAGTGAAAAAGTATAATGAGAGGGGAATGATTCCTAAAAAAGTAATGGCATTTTCCTTTGCCAATAAACCAATAAATAGGAAGACGCCAGATAGTATGTTCCAGATAATTTTTTCTGAATAAACATATTTGATGGCAGCATACATAGCAGCCAAAGCACCCATGAAGACGAATATCTCATCTCGCCCTTTTACATTGGCTACAACTTCAGTATGCAAAGGATGAACCATATAAAGAAGGCTTGCCAAAAAACCAATGGTCATAAACCATGCTTGATTTTTTTTCTTTCTAAAGAGAAGCATCAAGACCCGATAAAGAAGTAAACAAAGGAGTCCATAAAAGAAGGCATTCAAAATATGACTGACTCGACTGTTGACACCTACAAATTCATTTTCAATAGCAAAGCTCGCAATGGAGAGCGGACGGTATCTTCCTCCTGCTACAAGATTCCTTTGAACACCAAAGTAGCCTTCAAAACTTTCTGTTGTAAATATCTTCCCCAATCCACTAATTCCTTCTGCTACATATTGGTTTTCTGTATGGACAATGACATCATCCAAGACATACTCAAAATTGATTGTCTGAAAATAAAGGGCTAGAGCTCCAAGAAATAATAGCAAGCCAGGTATCCAGTTTTTCTTCCAAAAAG
>CALGNN010000082.1 GCA_937961455.1 uncultured Saprospiraceae bacterium | reverse complement strand
TTCAATGCTAGGTAATGGATCAGTTTGAATAACGCTATGGGTCTTCTTTATTTGATTGTCTAATTTAATTTTAACGCCCTCAATTACTTCGTTAAAGTCCGTCAGCTCCTTTCTATATCTAATGGTGTTTTGAGCTTTGGCTTCATGCAACATTTCTTTGCACATATCAATGAGGCCGTTGGATGACTTCAAAATGATGTCAATATAGTTTTGAGACTTATCTGTATCCTTTAAGTGCTCAATATCTTTTTTAGCCAATCGCGCAAAATTTCGAATACTAGCCACAGGCTGAATGAGATCATGTGCAGTTCTATGACTATAGTTTTCAAGTTTGGAGTTGGAATCCTTAAGTTTTTGTGCAATGGTATTCAGTTCTTCTCTTTGAGCTTGAAGCGTAAAGTTTTGTTGATTGAGTTGTGCGTTCTTTTGCGAAAGCTGTTCATGCAATCTCTTTTGAGCAAAATAAAACATGCTAACCGTAGCGAATATCATCAGAATGAAAAAGAGATTATCTAAAAAATAATCCATGGGCAAAACCCTCATTTGTTCAAAATCTCCACTATCGGTAGACAAATAAAGGTAGAAGCACGCAACTAAAGTCGAAAAAATCCAAAAGACAGCAGAATGTAAATTGGTAACTACTAAGGCAAGAACCACTAGAATCGCAAACCATTTTACATTGTAAGAAAATATTCCTCCAGAATAATATATCGTATAAAAATTTGCAGCAAATGCGCCTACTAAAAATACATTAGTAGCCATAATACGTCTCCCTGTAATCTTATATAAGATTAAAATGACAGCAATCAATAGTATGACGAATGTTAAAGGAAAGACATCAAGTAAATACCCAAATAGCACTGGTATCCACATGATGAGGCAGATCAGACCGATCAATGATAAAATACTGACGGTGACATTGGACCTAAATGATTCTAGAAAATCATCTTTAATTCGATCAGCAATAAAATAATTTAAGTACTTAGCAATCATGCTTTTTTACATATACCTATCAAACAAATCTTATAAATCATTAATCCCAATGTTATAAGATTTGTTTGATAAGTATATCAATTGTCTTTCTAAGAGCACAATCACTTTATACTGGCATCTTATTTATACTCAATTACCAAACATGTATGGAGCACCCATTCCTTGCATCATTTGTTCAAGATTAGGAATCATTTCATCCAATAAGCTTTGAAGTTCTGACTTAATGGGCCCAATCTCATCTTTGGCAATGGTTAGTGATTCTCTATGCAAGGCTGTGGGACCGTGCGTCGTAGAAGCACCTCTTCTTGCTACACTTAGCCTGCTGCCAATGGTTGGTGCATTCCGTTCGCCAATTTCTGATTTAGCAGCATTGCCATACAAGCGCGTTTGAATCGATTTTACTTGCTTTTCAAGATCGAATAATTGTTTCACCGCTTTAGATGGATCTTCCTTTATGCGCTCTGTTGCAATTTTCAAAATTTCGATTTTATCGCTTGCCTTTCTGCTGAGATCCTGAAGCTGAGCATAATCATTTTGAGCTGCTGTAAGTTCTTTCTGGAACGATGCGATTTCTGATGGACTTGCAGGTGTAAGGCTTGCCGTATTAAGTGGCTTAACGCGAAATTCAATAGGTCCATCAAGTAAGCTGGTTACGCCTTGCTCGACCTTGGATAAACTTACGGTGTAATTTCCTACAGGTGCTAAAGGTCCAACTGCGAATCTTCTCATCCATGGACTCATGGTTTCGCCTGGTCTAATAGCTCTACTGGAAGGATAACGAAGATCCCACGCGACACGGTTCATGCCTTTTTTTGCTGGAGCTTTAATGTTTCGAACTACATTGCCATTGGCATCTTTTATGGTTAGCAGGATGCTGGTTTTAGTTTCATTATTTTCTTCATCTATGGCATCCCAACCAGGAAAAGGAATATCCCTATTTTGTTTCTCTAATTCTTTCTCAGCTTTTTTTCTATCCTTCTTCATCGAACTATAATCTCCTGAAAGATGATAGGTCAGCATAGCGCCAAATGGAGGGTTGTCTGCTTGATAGTCTTGTGCACCTTCAGAACCAATAATCGATCTGGGTACATACCACCAAGCGTCACGGACTGAAAATAAACTGCCCTCAGCTGTTAACTTTTCTTTGCTGGCTTCTCTTAAAACACTGTAGTCATCAAGCACATAAAAGCTCCTTCCAAAAGAGGCACCAACCAAATCATTTTCTCTTTTTTGAATTGCCAAATCTCTAAATGAAATCGTAGGAGCTCCCTTCAGCTTAATCCAATTTGATCCTGCATTCTGACTGAAAAATATGCCAAATTCCGTAGCGCAGAAAAATAGATTTGGGTCTACATGATCTTGCACGATCCTCCAAACCAAATGTTTCTCTGGTATATTCGAACTCATTTTTGTCCAAGTCTTACCCTTATTTTGACTCATGTATAAATAGGGTTTAAAATCTCCTGATTTATGATTGTCCAGGGCAACATACACCTTGTTTTCATCGTGAAGGTCTGCCTTGATATCATTAACAAAAGCCTCTGCTGGGACACCTGGCAAACTACTCACAAAAATCTTAGTCCAACTTGCACCATCATTCTCTGATATTTGTATAATGCCATCATCCGTTCCTGCATAAATTAAACCGGCCCGTTTTGGGGATTCTGATAGGGAAGTAATGGTGTTGAAATTCGACATGGCTCCGACGTCCCAGGCATTGTCCCAAGATTGCTTCTTACCCATTATAGGCAATGCAATTCGTAGTTGATTTTTTGTGAGATCCTCAGATATGGCGGTCCAACTATCTCCTCGGTCATCAGATTTCCACACACGCTGAGAAGCAAAATAAAGTCTTGCAGGATTATGAGGACTGACAATAATGGGTGCATCCCAATTATATCTTTCATAGTCTTCTCCTGCTTTAGCTTGTGGTTGAATTAATACCTGTTCTCCTGTGGCATGGTCGATTCTATGAAGGCCACCTTGTTGCGTCTCTGCGTAGCTGATGTTTGGATTACCGGGTTCTGTAGCTGATTGATGTCCATCGGCACCAAGTGTTTTATACCAGTCTGCATTTCTTATTCCATGTTGATTATCAGTTCTTGAAGGTCCTCCGTGTGATCCATTATCTTGAGTTCCTCCGAGGATGTGATAAAATGGTTCACGATCATCAACGGCAACTTTATAATACTGTGTTAAAGGCATATTATTTATGAATCTCCAATTCTTAGCAAGGTCAAATGACTCATAGAGACCTCCATCAGATCCTATCAATAAATAGTTGGGATCATCATCTCTAAAAGCCATAGCATGATTATCTGAATGCTTTTTTCTTTCGCTTAGGGTACGATAGGTTTTGCCTCCATTGTCTGAGACGATTACTCGAACATTCATAAGATAGATTCTATCAAAATTATGTGGACAAGCATACAATTCTTGATAATAGTGCGGACCTGTACCATAGGCCACTGCATCAGATTGCTTTTCCCAAGAAGCTCCCATATCAGTAGATTTAAAAATCCCTCCGGTAGTACGATCTAATTCAATCGCGGCATAAACCACATCAGGTTTTTGAGGCGATAAGGCAAGTCCAATTTTACCAAGATTAGAACTGGGTAATCCGGCGCTAAGTTTATTCCATGTAGTACCACCATCATCTGATCGATGAATCGCAGAGCCAGGACCTCCTCCCATATATGCGGCAATGGTACGATGCCTTTGCCAAGTAGCGGTATAAAGTACATCAGGATTTCTTGGATCTATAAGAAGATCAGTAGCTCCAGTCCATTCATTTACTGAGAGTACATTCTTCCATGTATTCCCTCCGTCTGTTGATTTATAAACACCTCGCTCTCCGCCTTTACTCCAAAGTGGCCCTTGTGCTGCCACCCATATTACATTGGGATCAGTTGGATGTACAATGATCTTAGAAATATGTTCCGTGGCTTTTAAACCCATATTTTTCCAAGTCGCACCTCCATCGGTACTTTTGTAAATACCGTCACCAAATCCTACATGACGTCCACCCACATTCTCTCCCGTCCCAAGCCATACGGTAGAAGGGTTTGTTGGATCTAGGGTAATACATCCAGTAGAGTAAACAGATTGGTGATCAAAGATAGGATCCCAAGTGATACCCGAATTCATGGTTTTCCATACCCCTCCAGAACCTACAGCAACGTACCACACATTATCATTGTCTGGATGAAATGCAATGTCTGCAATTCGTCCAGAGGTAAATGCAGGACCAACGGATCTAAGTTTTAAGCCGTCAAAACTTTTATCAATTTTTGGACTTACAACTTGAGAACTTTGGGAGTTATTTCCTCTTTTATTTCTTTGAGAATTTGCAGTTGTGCTTAAGAGCATTAAGCTAATGAGGACAAGGAATATATTTTTCATTTCTTATTGTTTTCTTGAATAGTTTCAATAAGATAATGAATAAAATGTATTTTTTAGAAGGAATTAATTGGATGCTACTTTGCTCAATGTTGGCTCAAGAAATTCACGGCTATCCCTAATCTTAAGCTTAGTTTTCGGAAAACTTAAATTAAAGGTTGCCCCCTTTCCAATAGTGGCGCTCACTGTAATTTTGCCACCCATTTCTTCGATAATGTTTTTGGTGGTCGAAAGGCCAATACCTGTGCCTTTATATTCTTCATTATTATTAAGGCGGTAAAACATTTCAAAAATCTTGTCTTTGTAGTTTTCATCGAAACCAATGCCATTATCTTCAAATCTTATCTGACAAAGGTTTTCCGTGATTTTAGCATAAATAGCTATCGTGGGCTTGTCTTTATCATTGTACTTAATGGCGTTTTCTATTAAATTTTGAAATACTAGGATGATCTTATTTTTATCGGCATAGATGGATGGCAAGACAGAATCATTAATGATAAACTTTTTCTGTAAAAGCTCAGGTTCTATGAATTTTCGAATTTGGTTCACGATATCATTTAAATTGATCCATTCCTTATTATTATTTGAATTAAATTGAGAACCATGAATCAATAATTTTTCTATTACATTATTCATATGGTTAAGACTATCTGTGCTTATTTTATGATATTCTTCTACCTTATGAAATTCCTTTTTTTGCATGGCTTTTTGCATTAAACCAAGGAATGAATTGATATTCCGCAAAGGTGTTTTAAGGTCGTGAGATGTGGCGTAGGCAAATTTTTCTAAACTTTGATTTGCAGTTTTTAACTGTTTATTTTGCTCTTCAATTTGTGCAGTCGAATTTTGAAGGTTGATGTTTTTAGCTTTGATTTCTTGCAATAGGATTTTGGTGTTTTCTGTAAGTGACTTTTGAGTTCTAATAAAGTTTATAGCAATGGCAATTATACCTATCAAAGAGCCTAGAAAAAGATAATGAACACTATAAGCACTTAAGGAATCTGCATAAATTGGGGTTTTATCAATAAGCATGATATAACTAAAAACATAAGCTGCAAGGATAGAAAAGAACCAAAGAAATCTTTCTTTAATACTAGAAATGAAAGTTGGGATCAACAGTGCAGCCATAAAATAACCAAAATTAGATCCTAGGCCAGGGCCAAACAATATGGTCAATGTGCAAAGTCCAATAATCAACAATGCAATGAAATACCTGCAAGCAAATTTAAAATGGTGCGGATTATTGGCGAGAAAAGTAGTTGAAAATGCAGCAATTAAAATGATGCATGTGATGATTCCTCGAGCATCAGCTACAACAATCTCATTGACCAATTTGACCGAGACTATTATAATAAATGTCAAGACAATATCTCGCAATAAGCGAATATTAAGTGCTAATGGATCTAAAGCCTTATGTTCTTTACTAATATTCAAAAAATATGGTATCTATTTTCATAATCGGAGTATCCTCCAATCCTTTAACCCGATAAGTATCTATTTGTTCTGCTAAAAGATGTCTAAAACATGCCATTTATGCGACAGAATGATATGTGCAGATATTTGCCTCGTGAGCTCCGGTGGAGTAGAAAATAGTACACATAAATAATTAACATATCTAGAAGAACAATTGTGTTATATTTATAAGAGTAGGAATTACCCAACGAAAAATGATTTGATGTCGTTTCTATATTGTAAGCTTAAAATACCCTAATATGAAAAAAGCTGAATTACTTAAATATCTCTTAGTGCTTGCTGTGTTCGTGAGTGGAATACATGCAAATGCTCAAAGCAGAATTGCCTTTGAATTAACTACAGGCTTGAGTTCTACACAAAGTTTAGGTCTACTTAAACAATCACCTCTGAAATCTAATTCAATATTTCTTCCTAAGGACTTAAAAGCAGGTATAGGCTACGATATTGGAATAGACGCCAAGTTGCGACTTAAAGCCAATTACATTAAGACAGGTATTCATTTTAATAATTGGTCATCAGATGTTGAAATCGCCAATACGCGCTATAAGACACCACGTTACCAATCAGGTGAATTAAAAATAAATAGGTTTTCTGTTCCGCTTCTTTTTGTAATTACTGGAAAGAATGTAAATAGCAGTTTGAAAATCAATCATGAACTTGGTTTTATATTCGATAGGAATTCCAGCTCAGGTAGTAAGTACTTTGATGTCTTATATTATGATAACTTTTTCTTTGATGATCGTAACATGTATTTGAGCCAACCAAAAGATCTAGAAACTGAAACCGCGGTTAGATTTCATTATGGAATTAATTGTGAAATAGGAAATAATATTACACTTGGTCTGAATACCAGATTGGGATATGCACAAACACTTGTAATGCCTGAAATGATTTTTTGGTGTGGTGTAGGATTAACTACTGGTGAATCATTTGAACACTATTTGAAGCCAAGATTTGAAAAAATTGACGTTTTTGAATTAGGTATGTCAGTAGCTTATCGCTTCTCATTTGATAAATAATGTCTATCCGAAAAGGCATATTATTAGCTTTCTTATGTATTGGTTTTACCTACCTGCTTTCTGCCCAATCAGTTGAAAAATTTCATAAAAAGGCATCAGTAGACCTTATGGTCTCAGGTGGTAGCCTAAGTATCTTAGATCCAGAACATAAAAATAAAACTTACATTTCTGGTCTCGGGTCTTTTGAATCTTCTAGGGGATATTTTTTTGAAACAGGAATAGAATTCACAAAAGAATTGAAACGAAATTCATTGAAAACAGGATTGTATTATGGTTACAGTAATGTGACCATTCGAGGTGCCATTCCTACTTATTCCATCTTGATTAATATTTTTATTGATCCATTTCCAACGAACCTTGAGGAAGTTGCAGATTCTTTTGAAGCGCAAGTACGCGTAAATAGGCTTTCGATACCGATATCTTTTATAAAGGAATCATATAGTCCATCTAAGTTTAAAATTGACCATGAATTTGGTGTTTTATTAGATGTAAAAATGCAAAGCAATTTTGCGGATATTGAGAAAGAAATTTTTCTTGTCCCTGATTTTATTATTAGCAGTAATAGCAAGAATGAATCAAAGTTTTCTCTACCTAGAAATATCGGATGTAGGGTTCTTTATGGAATTTCAGCGGAACTCAGTCCAAAATTATCTATGGCTTCTAGTTTGAGATTTGGATTGTTTGAACCAAACCCTGATGAAGCCAATAGAGATGTTTTTAATTCCTTGACACAAGCTGATAGATATATGAACTTTGACGGCTCCGTGTTTGGATATTTTGAAATGGGTTTTAGTCTTAAATATAAATTAAGTAAACGGTAAACAATATCACTAATGCTAAAGCGTATAGTAAATATGAAAAAGTGTAATCTAGCTTTAAGATTATTGTTAGTCGCTGTGCTTGTTGTCTCGTCTTCACAATTATTTGCTCAAGATCAACTACGTAATAAAGCTAATCTATCCGTTGATTTGGTTGTATCTGGAGGTGTGTCAACCATGATTAATAATAAAGGAAATAATAATGCTGAATATAGTTGGTATGGAGTATTTAAAAACAAAGAAACTCGCTTTACACAATTAGGTTTTGATCTTAGAAAAAAACTCAGAAGAAATACCCTCAAGACGGGTATTCATTTAGGCACATGGAGTTACAGCATTGAAGGGCAGAAATACATGTCTACTTTAGGTCTTATTATCAATAGAGAATTGAGCCCAGAAATGATCAAGGAAAAGTTTCAATTTCATAGATTGAGTATTCCTGTTAGTTATGTGATTGAAGCAAAAAATGTTCAAGGCCCTAAAGTAGAACACGAATTGGGTTTATTTGCAGATTTATACTTTAATAATAATGTAGCTGAAGTTAGATATGCTCTGAATGGATGGGAGGGTTTTCAGCCAAATCGGATAAATCCATTTTCTCCAAGTTTAAATTCTAGTATTGACGTAGGAATGCGGATATTTTATGGAATCTCGATTGCAGTTAATGACAAAATAGCCTTAGGGAGTTCTTTTACTATAGGTGGGTTTGCAATTGGGAGATATCGCAATTATGATTTTCCAATAGATTCAGCTATAGATTATCATGTTTATAGCCAATATGCTTATAGAATGTTTGAGTTTGGACTGAATGCCCGTTATAGTTTATTTTAATTTTATATTAGACTTGGTCTGGATACAAGATTGGGATATGCTAAAATACTTATAATGGCAGAAATGATTTTTTGGGCTCTTAAATATAAATTATAATAGCCTCCATGAAAAAAGCATTAAAACTTAAGCTCATATTAAATATGAGAACCACTAATCAAATAATGAGAATATTTTTAATCCTTACAATTGCTGTCTTTTCTCTTCAATTAACTGCTCAGGAGGAAGCTCCTAAAAGGGCAAGTTTTACAGTAGATATAGTCTTATCTGGAGGATCGTCTACCATGGTTCATCTCAATCGAAATGGAAGTTCTAGATTGTTTTGGAATGGAGTGTTTGAAAATAAACGACCCCGATTTACACAAGTTGGATTTGATATTAAAAAAAGGCTAAGAAATAATACACTCAAAACTGGTATTCATTTGGGAACTTGGAGTTATATGATTGAAGGGCACAAATATTTGCCAGTTATAGGGTTTCTACCAGTGATTGAACTAAGTGCTGAAACGACCATTGAGAAAGTTAAATTTCAGAGAATAAGCATTCCCTTGAGTTTTGTCATCGAAGCCAAGAATACAAAAGGTCTTAAAATAGATCATGAAATAGGATTGTTTGCAGATTTGTATTACCATAACAATATTGCTAGGGTGCGACATTCGTTAAACGGATTGGGTGAATACGAAAATTCTAGAGATAATCCATTTTCTCCACGGAATAATAATGATTTAAATTATGGATTGAGACTCTTCTACGGTATAGCTTTTGACATCAATGATAAAATCTCTATTGGTAGTTCTATTAATATGGGAGGCTTTATTATTGGAAGAACATTCGCTTATGATTATCTTATAGATGTCGACTATTCATATCATTATGGGAGATACGATTACCAAATTTTCGAATGTGGATTAAGCGCACGTTATAATATTTTATAATTGACCCAACGCTTTCCCACTAAATTACGACTTACATTATATAGACTTTCTATTTGAAAATATTGAATATGACAAATGTAAGAACCGCTTTTTCAATTGTAATTTTCTGCGCTTTTGCCAACATAGTTATCGGGCAAAATATAGATCTTAATCATAAGAACTACGTTGCAGAATTTGTTTTTTCTGCAGGGACATCTTCAATAATTGGAGATGGGAATAGAGGATATACGCAACTGCAAAGTTTTGGTTCTTATGATTTTAAAGATTCACACTTTTATGAGTTTGGCATAAGTTTAAAAAAGCAGCTTAAAAGAAATTCATTAAGTATGGGTTTGCATACTGGAGCTTGGAGTACTAAAGTTGAAGGACATGAATATATCATTCCAGAAAACTTTTTTGAAGGAGTTAGTCTGTCGGAAGAAAAGTTTGAAGGGCGTTTGAATTTTCAAAGACTCTCAGTACCTATATCATACATTATTGAGCCTAGAAATAATAGTACGCTAAATATTCGCCATGAACTAGGTATCACGGCTGATTTGATGCTCCATAATAATTATGAGGATCTTAGTCAAAGGGCCTCTTCTCGGATTACACCAAGGGGGTCTAATGTATTCACGTTTTGTGGAGAGGGATATACACACGTTAGAAATGTAGGCGTAAGATTATTCTATGGTGTATCTGCTAATGTTACACCTAGATTATCAATTGAATCAAAAATTAAATTTGGAGGTTTTGCTTCGCAAGTTGGTAGTACACTTAAACCTCGCATTGACTCGTTCTTGCGGGGTGATAGTTTCTATGCATATTTTCATGAATCTTTTGAATACAGAATTTTTGAAATGGGCTTGGGTTTGAAGTATGCTATTTTTTAGCTAATTTACTCAGACTAAAACCAAACCATGATTCGAAAACTCTTCCTTCTCTTAATTACTTTTTACAGTATTATTGGACTAAACGATGCTCAAGAAACGAATCGATTGATTCAATATGAACTGAGTGCACATCTTGGAAATAATCAGATAATACTTGAGGATAAAAACTTCTTAAAAGCACGTTATCCCAATACATCCAAATCATTTTCATCAGGCATAGCTTTTGATTTTGGAATAGATATGCGTTTTCCTTTGGGTAGACACAGGATTAAATCTGGTATACATTTTAATAATTGGAGTTCAAAAGTACAAATAGAACAGAGCACTCTTAATGGAGATTTTAAAGAAGAAGGAAGCTTGAGTATTTCTAGAATTACGATCCCAATTATTTTTACCATTGGTAAAACAAATGTAGGAGACTTTTTACAGCTTAGTCATGAGTTAGGGGTCTTACTAGATTATAATTTAAATTTTGCTAGCACCTATTTTAATACGCAATATTTTGAAAGAGGAAGACATACGGAATTATTCCTAACAAAACGTCCAACTACAAAATTGTCTCCTGGTTATAGATTCCACTATGGACTTAGGAGCCATGTAAATGACAAGCTAGCCTTATATGCACAAGCAATTTTTGGATATTCTAAAATATTGACATTAGGAACAAGGTGGATAGGTTGCGGAACAGGTATGACTCAAGAACAACTTGATGATTTAAGTAGAATGACTACCTTCCAAGATATACTAAGCTTAAATACGAGTGTAGGTCTTTCGTATCGGATCTTTAATTAAGATACTATTTCAAATGCTGTTGTTACATTCACTGTAGCCTTTACCATCATAGAGACAGAACAATAAGTGTCCATAGACATCTTAATGGCCTTTTCTACTTTTTGTGGTTTGATGTCTCCCTTGAGTATAAACTTTAAATGAATGTCTGTAAATACAGAAGGTGTCTGATCCAGGGCACGTACTCCAGATACTTCCACCGAATATTCTTCTATTACTTGCCTTTGTTTTTTAAGAATGCCTATGACATCCATGCTGCTGCATCCAGCCAAACTCATTAAGAATAACTCCATTGGACTTGCGCCTTTTTTTGACCCATCAGCCGCAGGGGTTCCATCTATTTGTGCAGTATGGCCTTTTGGGTTAATTCCCTCTAACCACGTCTCATCATTTTTTCGGTGTAAGCTTACTTTCATGAATGTTTATTTATTAGTTCTTCCTGATTTATTAATATTTGTGCTACTCGCTTGCTGTGTCGCCATTATTAAAATATCTTGAATGTTTACATGTGGAGGTCTGCTCGCCATAAAATAAATGGACTCTGCCACATCTCGAGATTTTAGGGGTTGGAATTCATCGTAGATTTTTGCACGTTTTACATCACCATCAAATCTTACCAAAGCAAATTCTGTCTCTTCTACATGAGCAGGGGAGATCTGAGAAACTTTAATATTGTGCGTATATAAATCGATTCTCATAGCCTTGGTCAAAGCGTCAACAGCGTGCTTGGTGGCACAGTAGACATTTCCTTTAGGGTAGACTTCATGTCCTGCAGTTGAACAAACATTAATAATATGACCTTTCCTCCTTTCTACCATTTGTGGACTTATTAGACGTGTCATATAAAGAAGCCCTTTGATGTTGGTGTCGATCATCGTTTCCCAATGATCTATTTTTGCCTCATGAATGGGATCAAAACCTTTCGCTAATCCGGCATTGTTTATAAGTATATCTATCTTCTTCCACTCGTCATCCATCTGCTCTAATGTGGATTTTGTCATGCCCAAATCTCGTATGTCAAAGGCTAAGACCTTTACCTTAATTTCAAATTCTTTTTTTAGATAATCTGCCCACTCATAAAGTAAGTCTGCTCTTCGTCCTGTCAAGATGAGAGGATGTCCGTTTTTAGCAAATTCGTAGGCAGTCGCTTTTCCGATACCTGAACTGGCACCTGTTATTAAAGTTAAATTTTTCATGGAATATTATTCTTCAAGTAAGTTAGAAAGCATTTCTTCAAATTCTATTTTAAAATCTTCATAGGCTGAAGTTGCTGGCCCATAAAAGCCTGTGTGTATATTTCTAACTTTCTTATTTTTATCAATAAAAATTAAGGTAGGATAGGAGATGATTTTGTTTAACATGGGCAATGATTTTAATGCCTCTGTCTTATTAGAATGCCCAGCTAAAAGCAATTCATAGTCCATACCAAAATGCGTTTTGTAATTACTAAGTGCTTTATGAGCTTTGGCTATTTCCTTATGTCTTTCAAATGCCAATCCAATTACCTCTATTTCTTTCTCAGGATGGGCTTTTAAATAGTCAGTTAGAAACTGCGTTTCATCTCTACAGTTTGGACACCAAGTTCCAAATATTTGTACTAAGACCACTTTGTCCCTATACCTTTCATCACTCAATGAAACAGTTTCTCCTTTTTCATTTTGAAAACTAAAATTTATTTGATCTGATCCGTTTTCAATATAGGTCAATGCTGTTGGGTCTGTCAAACTAAAATCTTCATTCCTCACAGCATGCCAAATGTTTTGATAATGATTACCAGATCTAAATGAACCTATGAGGCTGCCATCTTCCTGAATCTTGGCTTCAAACATGAATAGATGTGTCCCATCAAAGCAGCTTAAATAAGCCTTGTTCGCTTGAACGGTTCCTTCCAAATATCTATAGTCTCCAGTCTCTGTAATAAAGGTTCCGGTAAGTTTGTTTCCTTCTTGTACGAATTCTCCTATTGCAGGATATTGATCCTCTGTGTCAACGGCAAACTGCACCTCCCATTTTCCAGTAAGATCCTCAGCTGCAGGTTTTTTAAGTCTGGTGAATCTATGATCTTCGCCATGCCTCGCTACAAAGGGGATTTGATAATCATCTTTATTTCTTAAGTGGTAAGTACCTTCCATGATTCCATCTTCTACAAAAGCTTGTATATGTGCATCATAAACAGGGAAGTCTATAAAAAGTGTGTCTTGATTGGTTTTCAAATCTATCCCGTAAGTAATGTTTTCAGATGGCACTTGGATGCGTTCTGATCCATTTATAAGCTCAATATGGAAGTCGTCTCTTCCATCATATATCACTTCGAAATTAAAGGGAAGTTCATTGTCGGTAACTTCTTCAATTTGTAGATTTCTTGCAATCGCATCAGGATCTTTTTGTACTTCTAATTTTGGCGCTAGATTTAAAACTGCACGCCAAGGACCTGGAGCAAGTTGTGTATGTGGAATATCTGGAGATATACAGGATTGAATAATTACTAAGCCTAATATCAATGAAATTAAAAAACGGTTTTTACCCATATTTACTTTGATCTTTCTCCAACGAAATGATCTTCTTTATATTTAAATAATACATTGAAGGAAGTCAAGCTACCATATATTCTTGTGATGTATTGTTGCAAATTTACCTTTTCTTCATCCGTAAGCTTGCTGCTGTTGATGCGTTGCTCCATCACTCTAATACGATCCCTCACCATTACAATCTTATGAAAGAATGTGTCAATAGGCATTTCCTTTGGCTTAAGATTCTCATCCGAAGGTTTTAAAATGAGTGTGCCGTCATCCCACTTATCTCCAAGTTCTACAATTTTACTTGAACCACTCCATTGCTCCAAAATTTTAACCAAGGATTCTTCAGCTTCTGTGTAGCTTACACTCTGTGTGGTTTCAATAGCTTCAATTACCTCCCAAGCTTTATATTCTTTACCGACCAGTTTTACGCCAAACTGTTGGAAGCAAACTTCATATGCTGCAACATCTAAACGAATCACAACACCAAATCCATATGCGGGATGATTAACTCTACTCCCAATACCTAGAAAAGTTTTTTCACTCATATTTTACTGAATTACAAATTTCTTGCTAGCAGCATGACCTTCACTTTCGACATGTATAACATATGTCCCTGAAGAAAGTTTGCTGACATCAATGGCATCTGAATCTACCTGTCCACTCATCATTTTCTTACCCTGAATGTCAAGTATTTGAAATTGTCCCATTTGCGTATTTTCTGATCTAATGTATATCGCATCTGTTGCTGGATTCGGGTAAACATCAAATAGGAAATGATACGAACCGTAGAGTTCTTCTGTTGGATTTGCCTCACTTAATTTAAAATCCCAAGTACCTCTTCCATAGGTTCCAAATCTTGCCGTTTGTATTTCAGGAACATATTCAACAGACCAATATCTTGTAACCGGTGCAGCTGCACCATACATTGGATACCATCTTTCTTCCTCTGTTATAAATACATAGGGCCCTGCTTCTGTAGCTGCATAAAATCTGGTTTCATCTTCATTAGCAACGATTTGGAAAACTAAAGTGGCTGGCATACCAGCTCTCATGCTTGTAAAGCTTTCTCCACCATCAGTTGACTTTAAGACAGGAGCATTAGAATATCCTGAACCAGCCATATAAAGGGTCATGGTATCTATATGTGAAGGGTAGATGCTTGAGCCATATAGATAGTGACTGCCTGGAACATTTATATATTGATTTGTCCAACTAGCACCCTGATCTTTCGAAGTAAAAAATTGTCCATTATCAGTAGCTACGTACCACAAATTTGGATTAAGAGGTGAGATGGCAAAACTTCCAATGAGTCCACCCTGTGCATAAAAATCAAAATCATTTTGCTCTGCAACTATGCCAGTTGAAGGTGCATATGATAATTTGATTAAGTGTGAACCAGCGCCACCATTTATATTGCCACCCGCCATATAAATCTCATTTTTCTCTGTATCACGACTTTCAATCAAAGGTGGTATCCAAACGGATTCATTGTCACTATTGACTTCATAAGTCGCTGTATAATAATCAGTCTGCGGCTGATGATAATAGGTGACCCAGCCTCCAGGATAAACCGTCCAGAGTCTTTGCCCATTTTCAGAAAAACTAATATGACCATAGTCTCCAGAGATTACTTGTTCGTAAGGGCTTGCAGTTTCATCTGAAATAATTTCTCCTCTTTGGAATCCTTGATCTTGTGTTCCTGCATATACAAAATTTGGATCGCTAGGATCTGTTCTTACACTATAGTATTGACTTACATTCAATCCTTCAAGTCCGATATTTTTGGTAGTAAATGCTGAATTTCTGGTTACAGAAAGTCCTCCATGATTTGCAATTAATAAGAAATCATCTCCCTCCGAATCAACGTGCTCAGTGAAATACATCATATCCGCATGAAGCTTGTTGGGTACATCGCTATAATATTCTCCCCAACCATTCACCTTTGCCCAACCAGATCCTCCATTCCAACTTCTGTACATTTCAACTTCTCCTAGATAAATACGTTCTGGTTTGCTTGGGGAAACATAAATGCCAACACCCCATGGTCTCTTTGGAAGTGGACCCTTTGATATCCATGTGGCTCCAAAATCTTTAGATTGAAATAGATTGTACTCATAACTGCCTGATGCACCATCTCTGCTATAGACATAAAATATAAAATCTTCGCCATCAAATGCTCCTTTCATATCGCCTCCTCTATAATGATTTAGCTCAATATCGCTGTTGGCATTAAGCAATGTTAGACTTGGATTTTCCACATCTATTTCGAAAAAATATCTTTGATCAGTATCCATCATTAAAAATAGACGGTCAGAATTATGCGGATTGGTTAAGCTATATTTCCCTTTAGTGTCATCATCAAAATCGATGGCCTTGCTAAAAGAAACTCCGCTATCTTCTGAATAATATATAGACATAGCTGGCGCCCATGTTACCTCATTCCATTCTTCTACTAAAAGATAAATGAAAGTCTTTCCATTTTTATTGATAATAGCAGGGGAATATTTACTTCCCCAATTATCATAAGTGTTTAGACCCGTTGCCATCGTCCATGTAAGTCCTAAGTCATCGGAATAATGAACTATTTTATTGATCATGGCCACCATTCTTTTTCCGTCATCTGGCATATCAATGATAGAAAGTAAACCATTATCAAATGCAATCGTTTGATTAATAACTTTCCATTCAGATCCATCCAATTTGCCAGACCAAAGTGTTCCTCCGTCTGAGATGCAATAAATGAGGTCTAATTGAGCATCATAGGTTGTAGCTCGAATGCTACCAGATTGATTAGAACTACCTCTTTCAAACCATGTGCCTATCAAAGCACCCTCTGCTAAAATCTCTTCATCACCTCTATCGATCAATTGGTTTTCCATTCTGTATGATTGGGCATCCATTTGATTGCTATATTCTATATCACGCCAGTTTATATCAGGCGCAGATCTATGCATGGCCTCCAAGGCAGCCGCTTTTTTAGAACTTTTCCCTGGCATATCTTCCATGTCCCATTTAACCTGAGTACCTGAACCTGGAAGAGGCATGTAGTTTTGATTATTGTCTGATTGGCAAGCAAAAATGGATAATAATAGGATGGATAAACTTCCAAGTAAAACTTTGTTGGTGATTCGCATAAGAGTGCTTTTAACTGATCGATAAAGTCCGTAAATAATATATTACAAGATAATAGAAATGTTTCTTAATTCATGGTAATTCATTGAATCGAAATGAAATGGATATGACTTTTTAGCGAAATAGCTATTTGTCCAAATTCCTGATTTTTTCGTCAATTTCAACAATCCTACAATTTGTTTTAAATTTTTATTACTAACTTATGAATTCATAATTAGCCCGTATTAATGAGACCCTTCCTTGTGTTTTTTATGTGCTTAATGGCATTTTCAGAAACTAATTCTCAAGTGAGTCTTCCTTACTATTCTGGTTTTGATTCAGCCGCCGAGCGGATTGGTTGGAAACAATATAGAATGGGTCAGGACGATACCTTTGATTTTAATTTCAATGGTTTTGATGCATTGAGTGAGCCTAACTCTTTGTATCATGATTATCCTGTAGGAGGCATAAGTCTAACAAATGACTGGTTCGTTTCTCCAGAATTGGCCTTGCCTTCAGGTGGTAGCATTGATTCTATTTGGTTTAATACTTCTGGATTTGGAACCCCTCAAGTAGGAGATACGATTGCAATTTTTGCTTTATATGGTAATAAAGATCCTGAGCTGGCGACTTCTAAAATTTTACTCGCCTCTATCACAGATTCAAGTTATAGTAAGCAACCGGGATGGGAATATTATACGAATATTCAAATCCCAGCAAGCTCTGAGCCTTGCTTTATTGGCATAAATTATCAAACCGTAAATAATTGGCTAACTATTAGAATTGATAATATTTATATCAGTGAAGCGAATACAACAAACTTAAATACGCTGAGTGAAAGTGGACTTACTTTATATCCCAATCCTGCAAGCGAAACGCTTTACATAAATAAAGAACAAGATGAGATTCAAGAGGTGGTTCTGTATGACTATCGTGGTTTGTTGATGTTTCAATTTTTTCAAGTGGGAAATTCCTTGGACATCAGTTCGCTGGAGCGTGGCTTGTATTATATTTTAATAGTAACCGATAAAGAACAAAAAACTTTCAAAATCCTAAAACAATAATAAACCTCATTTTTATGAAATCCCTGCTGCAAACCAATAATTTAAATTTCTGTTTAAGATTCTTTCTAATCCCTGTTATTTTGCTACCCATTCAAGTTAATGCACAATGGTTGGATTGGCAAGATATTACATCAACCAATTTGACCTTAACTACCGTATCAAATTCAGATGATGAGGAGAAAGATATCAGTGCAGGAGATTTAAATAACGATGGGTGGACCGATGTGATCGTAGTTAGAAAAGAACCCTTTTCAAATCCTACAGAGAGCGAAAAATCTGACTTATTATTAATTAATGAAAATGGTGCATTGATAGATCGAACCAATCTATACGCTCCTGAATTTGTTTCGATTCCGACCTATGCAAGAGACGTCTTAATTTGGGATTTAGATGGTGATGGATGGTTGGATGTAATAATTGCGAATACTTTTTCTCAAGAACCACTTTACTATCAAAATCTTGGGAATGACATCAATGGTGATTGGTTAGGATTAGACGAGCAGAGTGCTTCAAGGTTTCCGGCCATGGATGAAGGTGCTCCCTTAATCTGTGCACTTTGGGCAGGAGACATTAATGGAGATAGCTATGATGATTTGTACTTTGTAAATTATGCGCAATCTGGAACCTCAAAAGATTATCTATTCATAAATGATGGCACAGGTGTATTTACCAATGAGTCAGAGACGAGATTAGGTGATTTAAGAAACTCAGCTTTTGGGACTGCTGTTGAAATTCATGATATGGATAATGATGGTGATATGGACGTTGTGAAAACATCTGTACTATTTGATGTCTCTCCATGGAATGATGGAGGAACTTTTTTGCTCTATAACGATGGCACTGGAAATTTTAGCAATTGGCAAAAAATAAGTTCGACGGATGCATCCTATATGATAAATGTTCAAGATATTAATCTAGACGGAAAGCTTGATTTGTATGTAGTAGATGATGGCACAGATTATGAAATGATCGCAGGTACTATTACGCCAAACAGCAATATAAACTATACCTCTAATTCTGTAACCTCTTCTAGAACTACTGGTTTTGGAGGGAATGCTCATGCTGCAGATTTAGACCTAGATGGATATATAGACTTTGCAGTGGCAGATGTTGATGTTGATATTCCTCCATGTTCTTCTTCAAGAGATTTTGCTATCCTACAAAACGACAACGGGAGTGTTATGGATCCCTATTCATCCAATGAGGATTTTGATGGAAATGCTTATGACTTTTGTTTTTTAGATGTGAATAATGATGGTTTGCAAGATATATTTATCGGACAATGCAGTGGTTACATTTTATTGCAAAATGACAATTGTGATTTAGTAGTGAATGGATCAGATTATGATTTGGATGGACTAGCAGATGCATGCGACCCTTGTCCAGCAAACCCAGATCCCAATTGTGTTGAGCCTGTTGATTTTCCAACAGTTGATCCCAATTTAAATATTGCCAGAAAATGGAATGAGATGCTCTTAGCCTCAATCAGACAAGATTTAGCTCGCCCAACGGTCCATGCAAGGAATCTCTTTCATCTATCAATAGCACTTTGGGATGCGTTTGCTACATACGAAGATCCTGCCTGTCATTATTTATTAGGTAAAACAGTTGATGGATTTAGCTGTGGCTATAATGGGATCAATGTTTCAATACCTATTGATAGCGCATTAGAGAGCACCATGAGTTATGCATCCTATCGTCTCTTATCCCACAGGTTTCAAAATTCTCCTGATGCCATTGATCTCCAAGAGGGTTATGATAATTTAATGTTAGAATTAGGCTATGATATTAATGTTACTTCTACAGACTATTCAGATAATGATCCTGCTAAATTGGGGAATTATTTAGCTGATTGTTTAATAAACTTTGGAAATCAAGATGGCTCAAATGAAATTAATGCCTATGCAAATCAATTTTATTCACCAGTTAATGACCCTCTTGTAATTGATGATCCTGGAAATCCAGATATAACAGCTTACAATAGATGGCAACCCTTAACACTAGATATCTTTATTGATCAAAGTGGAAATGTTATTCCAGGCGCAACCCCTGAATTTTTAAGCCCTGAGTGGGGAGCTGTTTCATCCTTTGCACTCAGTGATGATGATCTTACTATCAATAATAGAGGAGGATTTGATTATCAGGTCTTTCATGATCCAGGCGCACCTCCATATCTTGAATTGGATGGTACTGGTGGTACATCAGAATTTAGCTATGGAATTGCCACAGTTATTCTTTGGTCTTCGCATCTGGATCCAACGGATAATGTGATGATTGATATTTCTCCTGGTGCAATCGGAAATGGTGATCCTTTGCCAAGCAATTTTGCAAACTTTCCAAGTTTTTATGATCAGCTGAATGGAGGTACCAGTGCTTCAGGTCATAGTATAAATCCAACTACTGGAAATCCTTATGCAAGCAATATGGTTCCGAGAGGAGATTTTGCTAGAGTATTGGCAGAGTTTTGGGCTGACGGTCCAGATTCAGAAACTCCTCCAGGTCATTGGTTTACAATTTTAAACTATGTATCTGATCACCCTGACTTTGAAAAGCGGTTTGAAGGACAAGGGCCTATTATTGATGATACAGAATGGTACGTGAAAGGCTGTTTTGCTATGGGTGGTGCTATGCATGATGCAGCTGTAACCGCTTGGGGTATTAAAGGGTGGTATGATTACATAAGACCCATTTCTGCCATTCGAGCTATGGCTGATTTAGGCCAAAGTTCAGATGCTAATTTGCCCAATTATCATCCAGCAGGTCTTCCTTTAATAGCAAATCAAATTGCCCTTATTACAACTGGAGATCCCTTAGTTGGAGATAATGATGAACATTTAAATAAGATCAAAATTAGGTCATGGCGAGGTCATGAATTAATTGATAATGTAGATACAGATGAAGCGGGTGTCGATTGGATTAGAGCAGAAGACTGGGTGCCATATCAACGTCCATCATTTGTAACTCCACCATTTGCAGGGTATGTTTCTGGACACTCAACCTATTCCAGAGCTGCTGCAGAGGTTTTGACCAATTATACGGGTGATGCTTATTTTCCCGGAGGTATGGGGACCTTTCTTGCAACAACAGATGAGTTTTTGGTATTCGAAGATGGTCCGAGCGTCGATGTCGAACTGCAATGGGCAACATATCGAGATGCAGCAGACCAATCAGGTCTCTCTAGAATTTGGGGAGGAATCCATCCTCCTGCAGATGATGTTCCTGGACGTATTATTGGTATTCAAATTGGGCTTGATGCTTATGATAAAGCCAAAAGCTATTTCTTTGATTTTGATGGAAATGGCGTAGCCGATATTTGTGATGATTGTGATGACATTCGTGTCATAGCTAATCAGCATGATTCGGATGATGACTATCATTGGAAAGCTTCTAATTACATACAAGGTGAAAATACCATTGAAACTGGTGCTAACATTTTATTTGATGCCACGAATTATATTCAATTGAATCCCGGATTTAAAGTGGAAACAGGAGCCTTTTTCCAAACTTTGCATATTGGATGCACTCCTTAATTATGGCACGACTAAATGTAAGAATACTAAACAAACGAAGAGAAAAACAGCGATAAAAGCCAAATAGCTACCAATTCAATTCAATTTATATTTTTACCTTTAGCAGATAAAATTATTAAAGATGAAACATGGATACCTATTAATTTGCTTTGCACTTTGCTTTGGTTTGACAAATATGAGTGCACAAAGTTTAGTCGTATTTGACATAGATTCGATTGCACTTGGCACTGTAGACGATTTTGAAATCGTAGGACATGCGAAAGTTACAAATACATCTGATAGTACGATAGTAGGAGCTGTAAGAAGAATAGATGAAGGGTACAATGACTTAACAGACCTCAATGCATTTTGCTGGTTACAGTGTTATGGACCTAATGATTCAGTTTCGCCAACATATATCACTTTAGAACCAGGAGATACAACCACGAATTTTAGTGGCCACGTTTATCCAGATATTGGAGCTCAACCAATGGAAGGCTCCATAGACTATGTATTTTTTGATTTGAATAACCCTTCCGATAGTACTTTAATAACTATCAGGTATGTTGCAAGGGCTGGAGCGACATCTGTAAAGGATGTAGAAACAAGCGCCGTGAAATTATTTCCCAATCCAACAACTGGATTAGTGAATTTTGATATTGATGTAAATATTACGGTTTGTGAGATTTATCAAGTGAATGGCTCATTGTTAAAGCACAATCAAATCCAGAATAACAGCATGGATGTTTCAGATTTGAGCAGTGGATTTTACATTGTTAAAGCAACTGATGGCAAACAATGGTATACCTCAAAATTGATAAAAGACTAAAAAATCGATCGGTTTTCAAAAGGCACAATTATTTGTTGCTCTGCATAATCCTTAATCATTTTTAAATAGAAGGCCCAACAGTAGTTGGTTCTTCTAAAATGATGATTGTTTTCCAACCAGTTCAGATGACTTAATTGTAAAATACAACCAACTTCTTTTTCAAAAATTTCAAATTTAAGAAGGGTGTTGGTCCAGTCTTCATCTGCCTCAGTCATTTTAAAATGAATGTGATGGTTCGGTTTACAAGCGACTACTTCCGCTTTCCAATTATACTCCTCACTGAAATAAAATTGAACTTCATTTCCCAAGTTATAATTATCAGAAGCCAATTTAGGCCACCATGCTTCCATGCCTTCTTTAGTACTTAGTGCCTTATATATTTGATGAGCTGTTGCCTTTATTATGAGATCATGATATATATGATTCATGGCGCATATGGTTTGAGTAGTAATGATCAGCAGCAGCTAAGTGCCAAATCCTTAAATATATTCTGCCAATTAAATACAGTTGACCCAATAAGAAAATGATTAGAATATTTGAACTTGTATCGAGTTGAAAGTTCTTTCTAATCATCCAATAGATACTTGTTAAAAAAGCGAATAATAAAAGCTTGACAAGATAAATGGCAAATGTTGGCAATAGCTTTTTTAATGTTGACTTGAAAGAGTTGATTACGGCATTTGTTATCCAAAATCCTTTCACATCGCTTACAAACAATTTTGCATAGTCATGAATTAAAGACCAAATTAAGGCAAAGCTAAGGTAGATAGGAAACAGGGTTTTCATTTTTGCTACATATAAACTATCACTTTCAACTTCAAAAATATTGGAACCAGAAAGCCAAGTAATTGATAATAGATACAATAATAGGGCATGACCTAAAAGGAAATAAATACTTAGTCTTAAATATTTCCAAAAGAGTGATCCTGCTCCCATCCAAAAATCTGAATTTTTAAAACTGTTAGGTCCTTTTTTAATGATACTAACAATGCCTCCTAATAGCAGAATAGAAAATACAAAGTAGAGAAATATGAATAGTATCGATTGATTGGTAATAGCTGTTAAGCCACTTTGAATTTTACGCAATAAATCGGTTAGAAATTCATAGTCAAATCGTTCTAAGTTTTGTTCTATAGCTAGGCTGTTTCCTGCGCCACTCGATATTAAATTCCTTATCGGTAATGCAATTAATAATGCCGCTATAAAATTTAGAATATAAATAAGCGCAAGCATGCGTTTATTTGAATGTATGTTTTTAAATCCAGCCTTTAAAGCGTCTATAATTCCCATATTAGATAAAGAAGCAAAGGTTTTCCATTAGGTGTTGAATTCCAAGGATGGCTTTAGTGAAATATTTTTTAATCCCAGTATTACAGGCATTTACACAAAGACTATTATTAATAAAATCGCTATCTAAATCAATCTTTCGCTCAGGGTCAATCTCAGCACTGATGATTTTTTTCATTCCTTTATAATTAAATTCTGTGCTTCTTCTCTTGCCATCCCACTTCTCAAGCACAGAAGTTCCGTCATCAAAATTAACCTGCACTTCAATCGGTAATTTCACTTCACCTAATCGATGAATTACGACCGTAGATTCATAATAAGCTTGGTCCGATTTTTCCTCGTCTTCATTGGTCTCTAGTACACAATCTTCAGTATTGTCAAGGAAGCCTATGGGTTTGTCTGGGGTATTGTTGTATATCGCAGCTAATTTGTAATCACAAGCTTCAGATCCTCTTAATACTTGGTCGAAAAACCAAGTCATATTTTCTCCAAACTCATTACCGTGTCGTTCGAGTACT
>CALGNN010000081.1 GCA_937961455.1 uncultured Saprospiraceae bacterium | reverse complement strand
GCATAAAAGCAATAAGCTACCATTGAAAGTCCCAAAATGTATCCTAGGGAACCCCATAGCATAAGTGTTTTTCTTCCAACTCTATCAATGAGATACATGCCGAGCATAGTGAATACGAGATTGATCAAGCCAATTGAAATGGAACTCAGTAAAGAGTCTTTCCCTGCAAGTCCAGCTCTATCAAGTATTTCTGGCGCATAATAAAGAATGAAATTTATACCGGAAAGCTGATTGAAAAATGCGATCAAGAAAGCAAGAATAACAGGCCATCGATATTTTTTATTCCAAAAACTTTCAGTCTTATTCGTAGCAAATTTTTTAATATGTTCTACTGCTGCATTTACATCCGCAATGCCCATGCTAGTAAGAACACCTTTGGCTTCGGTTAAATTATTTCTTTTCGTAATGAGCCACCTTGGGCTTCTTGGAACACCCATTACCAAAATAGTATAAATTATAGCAGGCAATGCTTCAATGCCAAGCATATAACGCCAATCATTTTCACCACCCATTCCATGCAATAGATAATTACTGAAAAAAGCAATAAAAATTCCAAAGACGATCATGAACTGGTATCGAGCAACCATTTGACCTCTTTTGTTTTCTGGTGCAATTTCTGAAAGATAGGTTGGCACCGTAACGCTTGATGCTCCAACACCTAAACCTCCAATAAACCTAAAAAATGAAAATGAATAAGGATCCCATGCAAGTGCTGAACCTAATGCAGATGCTGTGTATAAAACACCGATCCAAAAAAGCACTTTCTTTCTTCCAAATTTTTCAGTGGGAATTCCTCCTAAAAGAGCTCCAATGACGGTACCCCACAAAGCCATAGACATAATAAATAAACCATGGAAGAAACCATTCATCATGTTGCCAGTTCCCCAAAGATCTTGAATGGGCTGATTGGCACCGGAAATAACTACTGTATCAAATCCAAACAGAAAACCTGCTAAGGCAACTGTAGAAGTCCAATATGATAAATTTTTATTATTCATTATTTACGCTTTCTATAGATATTCCTTCTATTAAATATATTAGATTAATCCCATTATTCAATAACAATTTTATTTTTGAAAAGAATTGTTCCTTCTTGATCGGTGATAACTAACAGGAGTATGCCACATCCCTCTGCATCTACTTCTATATAGCTTTGATTATTTTTGAAAATCAAGTTTGTTTCAAAAAGTAATTTTCCATCGTATTGAAAAACTTGAGCTGGAAATGTTCCTTCAAGTTCATGTTGAATACTAACTCCACAATTTTTATCAATTGGAAATATTTTAGCTCCATCTAATATTGGTGCTTCAGATGATTTTGTAAAGTAGGAGCGTGCATGTCTAAAAGCATCAATTCCTATTTTTTCTCCAATAAGACGACCTGGAATGTCATCTACTGGTGGATGGATCCCTCCCCAAATTCTAGACAAACTGCATTGGTCAGAAGCATCTCTATAAGTGGCCCACTGCAGAGTAATATCCTTTGATGGTCCATTTTCAAAAACTAAGAATTCATTTTTTGGACATTCAAATTCTCCTATGCCACCAGGGAAAAAGGGATCCCCTGTTAAAGCTGTTAAAACTTCTGCTGCTGCACGACTAAAAGTAGAGTGCCCTGAAACATAGCCAGCAAACGGAGGTGTCACAAAAGATGGACGTTGATAAGGCCACCATAATTTGGAAGGAATCCAACCAGCTTTAGCAACATCATCTTCAGGATCATTAATAAAAATGGGTCCTCTCCACGCATAGACTTTTGTATCACCAATATTTTCTCCATTCAAACCTTGTAATAAATCTCCTTCTTCAATTATTTCTATAAAACCTGGAATCAATGGTAAGCCAAGGTGACTATAATTTGCTAGACTTGTATCACTTCCTTGTCCAAATTCTGCCATACCACGAATTGCTGAAACGGGTCTAATATAGTCATACTTGCCTTTGATGCCCCAAGCTGAAATTGCTACATCATGCATAGCTCCTCCTAATATAAAATAGGATTTCACATCCCATTCCAAATCATCAATAATTGCCCCTTCACCCATAAATTTTTTAACTAGGTCTGGGTGGTCATTAATCGTATTTAGTATTGTAAACCAATGGCCGGGAGGTGTTTCTGAATCAGGACCATCAGCCCAAAATTCTGCAAGAATTCGACTGTAGTCACTGCGCTTCACAATATTAGAGGAGTAGGGCAGCTGCGTATTTGGATTTAAGTCATAACCTTTGCCATTATCTCCACCTTCAAAGAAATTATAAAAGCTTGGATAGTCTTCAACTTTGGTAGGATATTCTGAGATATTGCCCATAGCAGAAGGAGCAATGTTTATAAGGGTAGTATCACTAGGGTTGTGATGGGATGACCACATGGAAACCATTGCATGCCCCCATTTATATGGATTTTCAATTCCAGTTTTTTCATCATATTCTATATAGGCTGGAGGCCCTGGGTCATGGTAAACCTTATACTTGAAACCTGCCCTTTCAAAATTGCTGGCATCTGCTTCTTTAAGTGCAAAAGCTAAAACAGATCCCCATTCTGGACTTAAAAAATCAGGCACATTATCTCCAGTAGGATTACCCGCTTGATCAATAAAGTTTGATAATTCCAAAGGCTGCCATTTATTCAAATTTAGAATATTTGGATTACCCCGCGCTTCTATAAGTAGTGGAGGATTTTCAGATTGATAGAATTGATTACTGTAGTCGTTTTCTTCATTAGATCCATCTTGTTGTCCATATTGGATTATTTGAGCAGCTATATAATTACCTAATTCAGCTGGGCCACAATTATAATCTGTTGAGGTATTTTTTCTATCATAACCCAAATCTTTCATTAAGTTATTGGCTCTGGATTTAATTCGTCTTATGAATGGTGCATTTTTAAATCTATGATTAATAAGTCGATAGACTGCAAAACTCATTGCCTCTTCCTGTGCTGTTACAATATCAGAAGGTACATTTGATAAGGCAAATGGAATCGTAAATCCATGATTATTTTTGCCTAAAAAATAGGTGTCTGCATTAGGATTATAAGCAGCCCATGCATCATACATAGCTGCAGAAGTATGAAATAAATTTCGAGCATGAACTGTTGGACGAGCAAAATCATCTCTTATAGCTTCTAAGACTTGTTCATTCCATTGACGCGATACCGAGTGTTGACCATGCAATTGAATAATACTGCCAACTAAAAAAACAAGGAAACAAATTGTTTGTTTTTTCATGCATATTATGTTAGAAGACAATAGGAGTTTTTTAACAAAATTATGAACCTAAAAGCTTTGCAGCTTACATTTTACCACTCGACTATTTACAATTGGGGACTTTGAGTTTCATTGATTTACGCTTCAGTATTTTAAATTCACTTAGGTAAAAGCCATATGAGACTAATAGTAGTCCAGCTCCACTAGTTAGAAAATCCCAGAAGCAATCAAATATTGATTGGAGTAAAATTATTTATTTTATTTGACGATCTCTTCTAAGATATAATTACATACGGCCACTATTTCTTCATCTTTCATAATTCCCTTAAATGGCGTCATCAGACCTTGACCATGGTACACTTGAGCCACTGATTCCACTAAACCTATTTTTGACTTAGTTAAATCTTTTGCACCATTAATATTGGCATTTCCTGTAA
Source organism: uncultured Saprospiraceae bacterium (assembly GCA_937961455.1). GTDB lineage: Bacteria > Bacteroidota > Bacteroidia > Chitinophagales > Saprospiraceae > CALGNN01. The sequence goes on along the minus strand of CALGNN010000081.1, from coordinate 2,427 downwards.
AGCCGTGACAAGCGGCACAAAACATTTTATATTTTGCTTTACCATCGACAGCTTCAACGGCTTTATCTGAAGAAGCTGCAATAATTTCCTTGGCCTTTTGAATTTTTTCAGGCGAAAGCGTTACGGTTTGTTCTTCTTCAGTTTCTTCGGATGAACTTTCCATTTTGGCTTCCTTTGTCTTTTCTTTTTTTGTTCCTCTGTCAATTTTCAGCTTTTGTGGTTTTTCATCTCCACAAGAAATTATGAGAAATAGCATCATTAAAATGCTCAATAAATTTAGTTTGCGCTTCAACATCGTATTATATAATTAGCTAGCAATATAGTAAATTAAATAGTTTTCAAATCTCTTCAAAATCAGGTTTTGAATATTATGTGCTTACTAAGAGTACTTGTAATTGAAAATGGTTTTCTTAATTGTAAATTAGCCATGCGTGAAAAAGAAAAACTAATCTGTTCTCCAAATTTGTTTCATCTCAATAATACTTCCTTGAACACTAGGGTCATCTTTTTGATCAGTAATTATTTCAAATTTGCTAAAGCGTTCATTTGGAAAGTATAGCTCGGTAAACATATTTTTACCATCATCGAAAAAGACTTCTACTGAGGATCGATCGATCAAGGCACGTATTTTTAATTCATTAGACTTGCTTAGTCTTTTCACTTCATGAATTCCTTTAAATGCATCAGAAAAATCAGATTTACCACTGTCCATTCGATCAAAATAAAAGCTATTTGTTTTTTTGTCGAAATAGCACTGGACATTTTCTCCCATTTGGTTTGATAACTTAAAACCAAAAGTATTTTTATTATCTAGATTACAAATTAAAGAGACATCAGCAAGGCCACTATCAGGGATATACATATTGTTTACTTCTGAAAAAACCATGGAGTTTTCTCCGTGTAATTTTGTGATTTCATCTACTGGGTAGGCCATCAGTCTAGGTACTCCGTCAACGGTGTGCAGGTTTAATTCAAGAGGAAGTGTCATAGCAGATCGCCACTTTTCTGTTGGTACTTTTTGAGCATATGCCCAGTTGCTCATCCATCCTAAAAAGATTTTTCTACCATCTTCCTCAGGAATATCTGACCATGTAATACCAGCGTAGTTGTCTGTTCCTGAATCAAGCCAAACGGAACCTTTTGTTGGATTTTTTTCATCATCCATAAAATTTTCGAATGCCTCAGATAGTGAAAAGTTTTTGCCGTCAAAGTCGCCAATAAAGTATTGTGTTCCTGATCCACCATTTGGATTGCCAGGGTTCATGTTGACGATAAGGACCCAATGTTCTTTTCCAGCTTCATCCTTGAGCGTAAATAAATCAGGGCATTCCCAAACACCTTCATGGCTTCCAGAATTTTTACCAAAGTCACTAAGTTTTTCCCAATCAATCAAATTTGGGGAAGCATAAAATGCTACATGATCTTTAACAGCAATGACCATGATCCACTTCTGGTGCTTTTCGTTCCAGTGTACTTTTGGATCTCTAAAGTCTTTTGAACCCTGATTTTGTATCACAGGATTTTGCTCATATTTGATCCAAGTATAACCCTTGTCAAGGCTGTAGGCAATGCCTTGCGTTTCGTAATCTGTAGCACCTGCTTTTTCAGCTTCTAGATTATGATAAGTAAAAATAGCTACTAAAGGTATTTCACCATTTTTAGCAAAACCTGAAGAATTCTTCCAATCAACTACGGCAGAACCAGAGAAAATAAGTCCGTGTTCATCAGGATAGAGTGCAATGGGTAAATGTTCCCAAGTCACAAGATCCTTGCTTATCGCATGTCCCCAATGCATAGGTCCCCATACATTTCCATCAGGATAGTATTGATAAAATAAATGGTAATTCCCTTCAAAATAAACCATCCCATTTGGGTCATTCATCCAATTTTTGTGTGGACTAAAATGAAATTGTGGACGATGATTTTCATTATAATACTTTGGACTTGTGGGTAATTCTTCAGCTTTCATTTTCTCTTGCTTCGTATCAGCTGGCTTACAGTTTATAAAGGTGAATACAATTACCAAGAAAAGGAATGCTTGCATTGTGTGCATCTTCTGCATTCTGAATATTTTTAAGAAAATTTGTCATTAATCTAAAACTAGTTGTAGAACCTACATTTCTACAATTATTAAAAGTACACAGAATACAAATACTGTCTTAATAATTATGGATGAAAAAAAGTAACAAAGGAATAAGTAGATTCAATTACCTATATAGATAATTAAATATTGAGCATATCTTAAGCTTTAATCATTCTTATCTTTTAATATACCCTTAAGTTTAATTAAAAATCTCAGCTATCATACATCTTGCAGATCCACCACCAATGGTTTCAATTGTAGGTATGGATGCTGCAATAATTTTATTGCCAAATTCTTTTTCTATCGTATCAATTTGATCTTCGTCTAATGATTCGAATGCACTT
>CALGNN010000080.1 GCA_937961455.1 uncultured Saprospiraceae bacterium | reverse complement strand
GCTCTATTAGAATCAAACGGAGGCTTACTCTATAACAATGAAATGCATACAACATTGAATGATCTTCAGCTACTCCCTGGTCAAACATATGAGGGAGGATTATTTGGTAATATTTATTTTCCTCCTGGACAACCTTACAATCAATCTCCTTGGTTTTATCAAGGTCAAGAAGGCCAAAGTTTAGACTCTGGAGGAGATGTAAATTTAGGAGATGCCAATTACCCCGGAAATGCAGTGGATTGGATATTGATTTCTTTGAGGACTGGCTCCACTGCAGAAAGTGAAGTGTGTAAATTTGCTGCTTTAGTAACTAAGAATGGAGAAGTAATTTTCACGGAACCACTTGATTGCCCTAATTTATCGAATGAATTCTATCTAGTCATAGAACATAGAAATCATTTGATAACAATGAGTCCAAACTTAGTTTCCGTAGACAATTCATCAAGTATTAATTTTGATTTCACGGAAAATCAATCATTTCAAGATTTCTTTGGCTTAGGTGTCGGACAAAAATTGATTACCACAAATAATGGGGATAGCAAGTATATCATGTTTGCAGGTAATGCAGATCAGCAGAGCACAGATAGTGCTGATACAGATATTAATGTAAATGATAAGATCCTTTGGGAAGCTCAGAATAATCAATTTCCAGTATATGGCTTAGGCGACTTCGATCTTTCAGGGGACACCAATGTAAATGATAAACTTATATGGGAAAAGAGTAATAATAATTTCAGCTCAGTCCCACGGTAAATGTAAATGATTGAAAAATTATTTGTACTTTTACTTTAACACCAATTAATTGTTTAGGACGGAAATACATATATAAATTAATTAATATATATGTGGTATTTGAAGGAAAAAATGTCTTAAATATAGAAATTGATAATTCTCTTTTCAACTCAGCCCAAAATGAGATGAAAAGACTACATGTTGTAATACTACGGAAATGATTAAGCTCAATACTTTAATTGTATTAGTTAGTTTGTTTTTATATAATGCGAGCAACAATAAGCTCAATGCACAATTATATATAAATGAAATAATGGCTTCAAATGATGCCAGCTTAGCTGACAATTTTGGAGAATATGATGATTGGATCGAAATATATAATGCAACTGGGAATAGTATTAACCTAGCCAATTATTACATTTCAGATGATCCCCTAGATCCAACAAAATTTAAAATTTCTAATTCCAATGCTTCTCAGACAACAGTCCCAGCAAATGGCTACTTAATTTTGTGGGCTGATTCAGATGTTTCTCAAGGTGCACACCATTTAGATTTCAAACTTTCGAGTGGAGGAGAGACGATTACGCTTACTAATCCAAATGGGAATACGACAATTGACCAATTAGTTTATAATTCTATAATTATAGATCAAAGTTATGGAAGGAAACCTGACGCATCGAGTACAGCTTATGTATTTGCTGCAAGCACTCCAGGAAGTACTAATAATAATGCCCAACAAATATCTACACCCGTAAGCATTTTGCCAATCGGAGGTGTTTACAGCGGATCAACGACGGTTAGTATGAGTACGAGCTTGAGTGGAGCAAATATTTATTACACAACAGACGGGTCAGTTCCAACAAGTGGCTCTACATTGTACAATGGACCTTTTACTGTAAACTCAAGTAAAAGTATTCGTGCAATCTCAATCAAGTCAGGTTTTTCAGCAAGTTATCCTACCACTCAAACCTACATATTCAATTATACAACAGATTTACCTATCATAAGTATTACTCTGCCACCCTACCACTTTGATTCGGATCAACAAGGCATGTATGTAATTGGTACTAATGGAATCCAAGACAATTGTACTAGTTACCCTGCAAATTTTAATCAAAACTGGGAGAAAGAAGCTAACATTACATTTATCGAAACTGATGGAACTACGGCATTTAATCAAACTGCGGGTGTTCAAATTTCAGGAGGATGTTCTCGAAAGAATCCTATGAAAAGTTTCAATATCGCTAGTAAAGATGAGTATGGATATTCAGATTTTAATCATCAAATATTTCCAGAATACAAACAAAACAAGTATAAAAGATTCAAACTTAGAAATTCTGGAAACGATGCAAGTTTGACTTATCTCAGAGATGTTGTCGGACAAAGTTTAATTGAAGGTGAAGTTGATATTGACCTTCAAAGATCAAGGCCGGCTGCTGTTTTCATCAATGGTGAATATTGGGGCTATTATAATATTAGAGAGTGGATTAGTGAACATTATATTGATGAAACTAACAAGATCTTAGATAAGGATAATATTGATTTACTTAAAGCAAGTTCTGAATGGGCCAGCATCGTATACGCTGGCGATGGAACTGCATACAATTCTATGTATACATTCATGCAAAATAATTCTCTTACCAATAACAGCAATTACGACTACATGAAGTCGCTTTTGGATATTGAAGAATATATCAATTATCAAATCATACAAATATTTGTTGCCAATACAGATTGGCCTGGAAATAATCAAAAAGTTTGGAGAGAAAAGAATGGAGGTAAATTTAGATACCTACTCTATGATACAGACTTTGGATATTCAAGAAATACCAATGTTAATTCAAGGACCTATAGTCATTGGGATTCCCCTATGATGAACTTTGTTACAAACACCACATTAACAGGGTGGCCTAATGATCCAAGTTCAACACTTCTCTTCAGGAGACTTCTTGAAAATGATGAATTTAAACATGAATTCATCCAAAGTTTTGCTTCACAATTATCAATTCTATTTCCATACAGTAGAACTGGCCCGATACTTAATGCTGAAATTGCAAAAGTAGCAAATGAAAGGCCAGCGTTTGATGCAAGGTGGAATGGTTCAACAAATGCTGATGGTTACACCTGGAGTTTTTCAGACTCAAAATGGAATACTCAATTAGATAAAATTGATGTTTTCTTAGAGAATCGACCTGCTTACATGTATACCCACTTAGAAAGTTTTTTCAATCTCTCTGGCACCTATGATCTATCAATTCCACTGACAGCATCTTCTAATGGAAGAGTAGTCTTAAATTCAAATAATTATTTAGCTCCTCTTTCTTATACCGGAAAATATTTTGACAATGTACCATTAGAATTAACCGCTGTTGCCAATCCGGGTTATCGGTTTTCACATTGGCAAGAAACAGGAAATACAAATGCAAATATCAGTGTAAGCTATAATACAAATAAAACTTTGACACCCATTTTCATTCCTGTACAAGAGCTTGTCATCAATGAAATATTTTACAATCCTATAAGTAATGCTGAAACAGAAGAATTCATAGAAATTCATAATCCTTCTAGTGTAACAAGAAAGTTATCAGGAATTCAATTTTGTAATGGACTTACTTTTGAATTTCCTTCCACTGCTAGCATTGCTCCAAATGAGTATATCATTATTGCAAAAAATGCACCTTCCTATCAGGGCAATGGCTATCAAGTTTTTGAATGGAACAACAGCTCACTGAGCAATAGCGGAGAAAAAATTGAATTATGTAATTTGGCCCTTGCTGTCTTAGATTCTGTTAAGTACAATGATAAAGCTCCCTGGCCACTTGAAGCTGATGGGCTTGGATATTCAGCAGCTTACTTAGAAAACGGATCTGATAATAATGTAGGCGACAATTGGAAAATTCAAAGTGGATCAACAACCACGCCTGGTGCGCCTAATGTTTTTTGCACTCCAATATCAATAAATGCTTTTGAATATGATATTTCATGCCGTAATGGAAGTGATGGATTTCTTCAAGTATCTGCTTCAGGAGGAGCAAGTCCATATCAATTTAATTGGTCAAATGGTGGCTCAGGAACAAGTATATCAAATCTAACTGCTGGCACTTACACAGTTACTGTGACTGATGCCAATGGATGTCCTGAAACAAATTCTTGGACCTTGACTCAGCCTTCAACAGCAGTAAGTGTAAGTAC
>CALGNN010000079.1 GCA_937961455.1 uncultured Saprospiraceae bacterium | reverse complement strand
GAAAGGCTGGTACAATTGCTGGAGAAAATAGTATAGGAGTTTTAGCTCAAGATTTACAAGAAATTGCTCCATTTATGGTGAGTGAAGCTACTTTCATAGAAAATATCAAAGATGAAAATGAAGTTAAAAGTGTGCGAGAGGAAAAATTTCTTTCAGTAAATGCTTCTGCTTTGAAGTGGATTATGGTTAATGCTATTCAAGATCAGCAAGAGCAAATAGAGGAGAAAGATGCAAGATTGATAGAATTGGAAAATAAAGTAGAATCATTAACTAAATTAATCGACGAAATTTTATCAAATGAGGATAATACATCTGCAACTGTAAACTTGGAGAATCAAGAAATTGGATTGGATCAAAATAAGCCAAATCCTTTTAATGATAATACAACTATTAGTTATGTTGTTCCTAACGAAACTAAGAATGCAACCATAAAGGTATTCGACGTAACTGGTATTTTGCTGAAAAGTATTCCAGTAGAAGGGAAAGGAGAGCTAAAACTGAATGCTTCAGACCTTAGCTCGGGCACTTATATTTATCAACTTCATTTAGATAATAAGTTGGTGAACTCTAAAAAGATGATTATATCGAAATAATAAATATTAAAAAATCAATTTTACTAAGTGGAGTATTCTTCTGAATACCCCACTTTTTTAGTGGGATACAATGAGTAAACTAGATCCTAAATTTATTTCTATTATCATTGTAAAGTGTTTAATAAGAATATATTAAATCTTCAAAATGGGTTCATAAGTAATATTACTAAAGTAATTACTGGAACCTTTATTTCACAACTGATTGTCTTATTTATTACACCTATCTTAACCAGGTTGTATAAACCTGAAGCATTTGGAGTACTAGCATTGTACGTTAGTATTTTTTCAGTTACAAGTATATTCGCAAATGGAAAGTATGATAAAGCGGTAATTATTGCAAACTCTGACCATGAGGCACATTTACTTGTTAGAATCGGATTTATTGTAACTACAGTAATCTCATTACTTTACTTTTTCATTATCTTTTTTTTTCAAGGAATATTGCTTGATATAGTAAAAGAACCTGCGTTAAAAAGATGGTTTTTTTTAATTCCTGTTTCATTTTTTTTTTTTTGGAGTAAGTGAGAACTTGTCTTCTTTGGCAAACAGGAAAAAAGAATATCAAATTCTTGTGAAATCTAGAATCGCAAAGTCTACTGGAGCCTCCTTTGCTAAATTATTACTATTCTGGACTGCATTAGGTATGAGTGGTGCATTATTGCTTGGTGAGCTTTTTGGATTAGTTGTGATTGCATTTTTATTATTATTCTACATGCTTAAATATCATAGGCAGCCACAAACAGACTATTTTAATTCTCATGAGGACTTAATAAACTGTGGAAAAAGGTACAAGAGCTTCCCTCTCTATAATATTCCTTCTAGTTTTCTAACATTAGGGGCAATTCAAATACCAGTTTTGCTTTTTGCAAGTATATTTGGACCCACTATTGTAGGCTTGTATGCGGTGACTAAAAGTCTTTTGGATTCTCCAATTCATCTAATATCTTCGGCTGTAAGGGAAGTGTTTTACCAAAAAGCTGCAGAAGAATTCAGAGAGAAAGGAAATTGTAAAGAATTGTATGTATCAACGATGAAAGGCTTATTCTTTCTTTCAATTATTCCTTTTACTATTTTGTTTTTTATTTCTCCATTATTATTTTTTAAATTTTTGGGAGAAGAATGGGCCTCAGCGGGACAATTTGCTCAGTTATTAATCCCTATGTATTTCTTTAAATTCATAGCTAGTCCTCTTTCCTATTTGTTCTACGTAGCTGATAGACAAAAAGAGTTGTTATTTTGGCAACTCGGGATAGCTTTCTTAGCTTTTTTTAGCATAAAATTTGGACACTATTATTTCAATGATGTATTGTATTGTATTGGGTTTTATACTGTTTCATATTCAATCTTTTATATCTTAATCTGCTTTAGATCGTATAGATTTTCAACAGGCTTATCATGAGTTCCAAATCAATCCTAGTTGTTACATTCTTTTTTCCCCCTAATAAAACTGTCGGTTCATTAAGAGCCAGTTATTGGTGCAAGAATCTACATAAACATGGTTACGAAGTTAGTGTAGTTTCTTCGACATCACTCAAAAATATTCCGGCTGGTATTTCGAATTATATTTGTATACCCCTTCAACCGACATTCAAAAAGCATTCATTTATAAAAGATGAAGGTTTGGTTTGGGGAGCAAGTATTAAAAATTACTTTAATAAAATAGATGCACTTTCATTTAATTCTGTCCTTATAACTGGGGGACCTTTTTTACAATTTGGACTGATAAAATACTTTAAGAAAACAATCAGAGTATCAAATGTCGTTTTAGATTATAGGGATCCGTTTTCCTTTAATCCGAGATTCAATACGTCTATATTTAGTAAACTGGCTAAGGAACTTTTTAACCAATATTATTTATATAATGCTGACCATGTTATTACGACTAACTATCATTTCCAGAAGTTAATAGATAAATTAAACCTTTACAGTCTAAAGATCTCATTAATTGATAATGGTTTTGATGAAACTATAATTAATAAGCTTGAAAAAAAAATATCTATAGGACCTATTATTAAGCTTGGATATCTTGGACCATTTATGATTGATAGGGATCCTAGCAATCTCATTTCTTCTTTAGATCGGTACAAAGGAAGAATTGAGTTTCATCATATTGGAAGTCAAAGTAATTATATTGAAGGAAATGATCTTGTTATTAGCTATGGTCAAAAAATATATCATGAAGCTATTTCAATATTTAACAATTTCGATGTTGGTCTTATACTATTAGGTAATGGAAATCATGAATCAACAACTAAGGTATTTGACTACATTGGACTAAGGAAACCTATACTAATCATTACTAATGGTAAATTAAAAAGTGGCCCAATCCATACGATATTGAAAGAATATCCTCTATCTTTGTGGGCGAAAAATAATGAAGAATCTATTTCTTCAGCCTTTAATAATATTTTGTCCTTAAGATATAAGTTAATAATTCCTGATAGGGACTTTAATGAATTTTCACGAAAATCAGGATTAGTGAAATTGGTAACTATTTTAAACCACTTAAATCAGTAACCAATATTATAAAGATGCCATATTTTTACAATACAAATTCAGGAGATATAATAATTGCAAATTATAAAGTGATGAATTCCACTGTAAGAAAACAAACTAATTGGTTTGTTTTATCAAATTGGAAAATTGCTTTAATTATTGTCTTGTCTAAATTTTCGTTTAAGAAAAAAAAGTATTTCCTTGTAAGAAATCCTTACGATAGGTTGGTCTCATTTTATGAAAATAAATTTAAAAGAAATCCAACAGAACTCTTGGCAGGAGATAGTTCTAAAGATTGGCAGTATTGTCAAAAGATTTTCTTTCATAAACTAGGGATTTCCTCTAAACATACTTTAGAAGAGAAGTGCAAAATATTTACAAATACTTCTTTTGAGAATTTTATTGAGATGCTTCCTGATTTGTATATGACCGATCTACACCTTATACCTCAATATAAGATTCTTAAATTATTTTTTTGGAGAGTGAAATATGATAGACTAATTAAAATTGAAGATATGGATGAAGAATTCATGAAATCAATTGAAGTCGACATAATGGTTAGAGTAAATAAGACTGTACGGACTAAATGGCAGGACTATTATTCCGTGTCGACAAAATCAAGAGTTAAAGATTTGTACAATAGAGATTTCGAAATATTCAAATACTAATTCCAGTCTATTTCATTTGGCTCTACTAAGCTAGATTAAGACAATAAATTTAGATTTAAATTGAAATATGAAATTGACCATATATAAAATATTAAACAGATTTCCTTTATTTGACAAGATAAGAGGAGTGGGCTTAATTTTAGGTAGAAATAGTTATATGCGAAAAACTGGGTGGTTTGCATCTATTAAAAAAAGAATGCCTGTCAACGCAGATGGTGAACCTATACCATGGTATACTTATCCATCAATTCATTTTTTGGAATCTAAAGACTTAAGTAATCTAAAAGTTTTCGAATTTGGGTCAGGAAACTCTACTAAGTGGTGGAGCTCTAATGCAGATAGTGTTATTTCCTGTGAACACGACAAAATCTGGTTTGACCTTGTGAAAGATGACTTGCCAGAGAATGTAAATTATAAGTATGTAGAGTTAGAAACTAATGGTGATTATTGCAGAGCAGCAAAAGATAATAATTGTTTATTTGATGTTATTGTCATAGATGGTAGGGATAGGGTTAATTGCTCTAAGAATTGTATTGAGTTCCTCTCAGATGGAGGAGTAGTAATTTGGGACAATAGTGAGAGAACCAGATATCAAGAAGGTTATGATTATCTTAAGAATAATGGATTTAGAAGATTGGACTTTTATGGCTTAGGACCTATTGTAAATTATAGTTGGATGACATCCGTTTTTTACAAGAACAATAATTGTCTTGGGATTTAGTAAACCTAAATTCAAGTACAGTATAATAGCTGTTTATTGTTACACCTTGATATGTGTTTTTTTTCCTATAAAATACATTACACTATATTTTCCAGTCGTTTTTGTTTCGGGCTTTCTCTTGCTTGGTACTGCATGCAGATTTAGAGTCAGTGCCATTCCACATGTGTTTGTTATTTTTTCGATTCTAATTCTAGCATTAATCGGGATATTATTCCGAGGTATGCATTTAGTAGATCTCAATTTAAGAGAAATTAGAGAGGGCGCAAGATTTTTACCTATACTAATTATGTTTTTATACAATAAGGCGTTTAAAGATTTTAGCCTTAAGCATATTTCTATTATTTTAATGCTGTATGTATCAATTGATTCTACAATTTCTGTACTTCAATTTTCAGGTAGTAATCATGCGATATTAGATCTTGTTCAAACTTTTTACAGCAGTCACATTCATGGTGATATTGCTAGATTAGAGTCAAGTGATCTCGGCCTCAGTTATGGCAGAGCAACTGGCTTGTCTTATGGACCAGGTGATCATGGAGGCATGCTGGTTATTTGTTTTATTGTTTTCTTCTCTTTGTTTGTTTCCACAAGGTTCTCAAAGCCCGCTGTCGCTTACTTGTTATTTGCAGGGATGTCATATTTTATAATATTGATATCACAATCTCAAACTTCATTTATCGTTGCCAGTTTTTCAATTGTTTTAGTTCTAGTACATTCTTTTTTTTTCTTGAAACTTAGATTCAAACTTAGAAGTCTGTTGATACTTGTTCTGTTAATAAGCACTGTTTGCAATTTTCTATTAAAATATATTGAATCTAAGCTAGGGTATCTTAATACGTTATTTACCCAAGGTCTTGAAAGAAACTCTTATACTCATAGAGGTGAAAAAACTAAACGCTTATTTAATTTGGCAATGGAGGAGCCACAAAATTTTCTTTCGGGTTGGGGTAAAGAGTATTTTGGAGCAGTTAGCGGTGGAATGGATAATGAGTATTTATATGTCTTTTTAGTATATGGCGCAATTCCCTTTTTAATGTTAATAGCTTCAGTGTTGTTGTATTTAGTTAGGTATTGTCTAACAACGAAAAAATCTCAATCAAATAATGTCCTGTTTTTTGTAATAGTTGCTGGGTTAATTATGGCGTACCCTTCAGGGGTCTTTACTGCACCGCCAACCAGTATTATAATTTCGATTTTAATTATTATTTGCTATTTGGAAAAGAAATATGCTTATGAAGATTTTGTTGTTAGCTGATATTAATTCAGATCATACCCAAAACTGGATAAGGGGTCTTTTGAGGTTGAAATACTGTCTAGGAGTTTACACATTTTCATCATCGTCATTAAGTGAACTAAATAAAAATGTCAAGATTTATTATGGAGGAGGAGGAGATTTTTATAGTAATAAATCCATAGGTCATAAAATTACCTTCTTTAGCCACATTAAAAAACTTAAGCATTCCATTAAAGATTTTCAACCTGATATTATTCATGCTCATTATGCAACTAGTTATGGTTTGTTAGGGAGTCTGATTTCTTTCCGTCCATTAATAATTTCAATATGGGGAAGCGATGTTTTTAACTTCCCTAAACAAAATTTTGCTAAGAAATTATTATTGAAGTATATTTTTAGCAAGGGTACAATATTAACGTCAACGAGTAATGTTATGAGAGAGGAGGCACTAAGGTATACTAATAAAGAAATAGTTACAATCCCTTTTGGAGTAGACTGCACTATGTTTTCTCCACGTAAAAGTCTTCATAATAATAAAATAATTCGAGTGGGAACAGTAAAACTGCTTGAAGATATATATGGAATAGGAATATTAATCAAAGCGTTCAAATTAGTAGTGAAAAGAAACCCTAATGTGGAGTTAGAGCTGATAATCGTTGGTTTTGGAAGCAAAAGGAGAGAGTACGAATTATTGGCTGAAACTTTAGGAATTAGTGATTTAGTGAAATTTAAGGGAAAAGTGCCTAACTCGATAGTTCCTAGTTATTTGAACTCATTCGATGTTTTTGTAGCTTTATCTAATGAGGAAAGTTTTGGAGTATCTATTGTAGAGGCTTGTTCTTGTGGTGTACCTGTAGTAGTAACAAATGTTGGAGGTCTTCCAGAAATAGTAGATCATGGGTACAATGGGTTTATTGTCGAGAAAGGTGCACACAAGGAGGCTGCATTCTTTATTGAAAAATTAGTTCTGAATCAAGAATTGAGAGGTTCAATGGCTTTTAATGCAAGAAGTAAAATTCTCAAATTGTACGACAGAAATAAAACTGTAAGAATGATGTCAAATCTTTATACGAAAATATATTGCAAGACATGAAGTATGTGTTCGCATTCTTTCTAGCTTTTCTTCCACCGCCGCTATCAAATCTGATTAGGAGAATAATTGGATATCAGATTGATAAGAGTGCTCATATTTCATATGGTACGATAATAATTGCATCGAATCTTGTTATGAGAAGAGGGTCTAAAATCGGTAGATTTAGTTTTATCCGAGCTGAAGAGGTCTTTCTGGATTTTAATTCTACAATTAATAGTTTTACTCTCATCAACTTAAAAGTGTTTAAAATTGGTTCATACTCTAAGATTAGATCTCTAGTTATAATAAACTCAGGAAATAGTAATGTTTCAGAATTGGTGATTGGAAAACACAGTAGCATTTTTCCATTATCCTGGATAGAACCTACATTTGGTGTTTATATTGGTGACCAGGTTGGAATAGGTGGACATACTCTTATTTTTACACATGGTAGCTGGGGTAATTTTATAGACGGATTTCCCGTGCATTTTGGTCCAGTATATATTGGAGATAAAGTATGGTTGGCATGGAGAGTATTTGTTATGCCTAGATCAAGAATTGGAGAGCAGACAATTGTGTCTGCAAACTCAGTAGTTAGTGGTGAGGTTCCAGAAAATTCACTGTTCTCATGCGGTAAATCAACTGTAATACGGAGAGACATAATAAAGAATTCTGAAAAAGAAATTCAGATAAAAAGATTTAAGTACGTCGTTAAAAATTTTTGCAAGTCTGATTTTCGGGGAAGTAAGCAAAAACTGACTTTTAAGTTTTCGCTTGACGATATCAAAGACAAAGATGAGATCCTTATCGTTTTTGACAATGGCTATACTGTTGAGCATTTTACGAAGTTAGCTTCCGGAGGAAGAGTAATTTATTCTCATGAATTAAACTCCTTTTTTTTAAAAGAAATGAAACCTGAAATCCAAGAATTCATAAATTACATATCATTTTTTGGATTAAGGTCTGATATAAATATTTGTTCATAGAATATGAAAGTAATTGTTTCACATGATGTAGATCATTTAAGTACTAGTGAGCACTTATTAAAGGATTTTTATATTCTAAAATCTTTAGTTAGAAATACTGCTTACTTAGTAACTAATCGCATAAATTTGTCAGAATATCTTCAAAGGTTGCGAGAGTTTGCAACGAATAAGCTTAATTACATTGAAGAGTTATCAAATTTTAACAAGGCTAATGGTGTAAACGCGACCTTCTTTTTTGCCACAGCCAATGGATTAAGCTTATCTTACAAAAAGAGTCAGATTAAAAATTGGATAGAATATCTGCTAAATTCGGATTATTTCTCTGTAGGAATTCATGGAATTTCATTTAATGATTTTTCTTTGATGAAGAAAGAAAAAGATGATTTTGAGGAAATAACTGGGATTCATAACTTCGGTATTAGAATGCATTATTTAAGAGGTGATAATCGAACATTAGAAATGTTGTCTAGGTTAGATTATTTGTTTGATTCTACTTTTTACAGTATAAAACAACCATATCAAATTGGTAATATGTGGGTATTCCCATTAACTATGATGGATGTCTATCAGATTTCAGGGAAAAAAAAATATACAAATAATGAGATTAAGAAACTAATTATCAATCAGTTAGAAGAAGTCGAGAATGCAAATCTATCTCATATTTCAATCAATTTTCATGACAGGTATTTTTCTACTGGACATAGAAACTATTACAGATGGTACAAATATCTGATAGAAATTTTAAAGAGTAGAGGACATTCTTTTGTTAACTATAATGAAGCGATAGCGGATTTAAATAGAAAAAATGAAGAAAATAGAAAACATAATCAATAGAATTAGAATCAACAAAGGGGATAATGAAATAAGCGAGTTTCAAAAGAACATGTCCTTAAGGGATGACATAGGTTTTGATTCACTTGATCTAGCTGAATTGACAGTACTTATCGAGGATGAGTATAACATAGATATTTTTGAATCCGGAATTGTATCCACTCTAGAAGAAATACATGAAAGGTTGTTGATAGACGGTGGTAATAATTAATTTATGGATAGACTATTTTATATAGATTCCTCTCGAGATCTTGCAATTAGCTATCAAGACTTTTTTTTAAGTGTAAATTCTGAGACTAAAAAGTTTAACCCGCATTGTCATGAATCAAACTTTGAAGATGTCTTTCGACAAATTGTAGTTTCACTAAAACTGGACATTCCAATTACTGTATTTGATTGTAATTTGTCAAAATCTGAAGTCGAGAATTTGATGTCAAGTGAGGAATCCTTGAACTGTGATAAGGTCATAAGTAGCGAAGAAATTAATTCCAATACAATTACAAACTTTTATACTCATTGCTGCAATCTCAAAAATTGGTCAATAAATCTTTTTACATCAGGAACAACAGCGAAACCTCGAAAAGTTTCACATTCATTTAATAGTCTAAATAGGGAATTACGTATTAATTCTAATCAAAGTGAAAAAATTTGGGGCTCTGCTTATAACCCTACCCATATTGCTGGATTGCAAGTTTTTTTTCAAGCTTTCTTTAATCTTAACCTACTTGTTAGATTTTTTGGATTGCCAAATCAAGTTATATACAATGACATATCGCTTCATGGAATAACAAATATTTCTGGAACTTCGACTTTTTATAAGCTCTTATATTCTAAAGACCATTTTTTCAATTCTGTATCGAGGATAACCTTCGGAGGTGAAAAATTTGATTCTCTAATATCTAAGAAGCTTATAAAAATGTTTCCAAATGCTAAACAATTAAATATTTATGCGTCTACTGAATGTGGAAGTTTATTTGCATCGAAAAATGATGAATTTGAAATTAGTAAATTAATGAAGGAATTTATTAGGATCGAAAACGATGAGATTTTAATACACAAGAGTAAATTAGGCTACTCTTCTAACTTGCAAGTTGTTAATGATTGGTACAGAACTGGAGATATCGTAGAGATTACATCGAATAATCCTTTAAGGTTTAAATTCACTTCTAGAAAAAATGAAATAATAGGGATAGGGGGCTACCAAGTCAATCCAATAGAGGTAGAAGAAATAATTTGTGAATTTGAAGGAGTAACTGATGCATACGTATTTGCAAAGCCAAATTCTGTTTTGGGAAAAATACTTTGTTGTGATATAGTAAGTGAAGTTGATATTTCTGTCAAAGCAATCAGAGAGTTTTTATCTACTCGTCTGCAGCCATATAAAATACCGCGAATTATCAAGTTCAAGGAACGATTAGGTAAAACAAGATCTGGTAAAAAGCGTAGGGTTTAAATTTGTATATGAATAATCAAAAAGTAATTTTAGTTACAGGGGTATCAAAAGGTCTAGGTCTGGCGATATGTAAAAATTTATTGCTGAGTGATTGGAAAGTTTATGGTGTAAGTAGATCAATAACTGCCGAGATTGAAAAACTCAAATCTAGTTACAAAACATCTTTTGTTTATATTCAGTATGATTTATTGGAGATTAATGATTTGAAACAGGATCTTTTCGTCAAATATTTTAAGAATGTTAGTTTTGATGGTTTTGTAAATAATGCGGCATTAGCATATGATGATATAGTGACTAATTTGGACTTATCAGCGCTTAGTAAAATGTACACGGTAAACGTATTTGCTCCTTTCTTATTAACAAAATTAGTATTGCGTAATTTTATACTAAATAAAAAATCGGGGGCAGTTGTACACATTTCTTCAGTAAGTGTTCATACGGGTTATAAAGGATTGTCAATGTATGCGTCAACAAAGGGAGCATTAGAAGCTTTTTCAAAGAACGTTGCTCGTGAATGGGGTCCTAAGAATATTCGTTCTAACTGTATTGTTGCAGGTTTTATGGAAACAAATATGAGTTCAAGTTTATCATTGTCACAAAAAACTAGAATTTATAATAGAACAGCACTTAAACTACCTACCTCAAAAGATAGTGTTGCTAATTCTGTGAAATTTTTATTGTCTGATTCTTCTAGTTCTATTACAGGTCAAAACATATTCGTTGATTCAGGTACAATCTAATTATGACTAGAGTAATTAGCAAAAAAATAGTAAGGGATATAATTGAATGGGATGTCGTCAATTGGGGGAAATTGGTGGAACAATGGGAACCCTATCTTAATACTGGTAAACAGCTTACCTGCTTAGAAATCGGAGGAAGAAGAGGAGGGCTTTCGTTGTTAGCAGCACTTCATGGTAATAAGGTTGTATGCTCAGATCTTGATGGTCCTGAACCTAGAGCTGTTGAACTTCATAAGGCTTATCAGGTTGATCATTTAGTTCAATATCAAAAAATTAATGCACTTGAAATCCCATACAATGATCATTTCGATATAGTAATGTTAAAATCTGTCTTGCCTAGTATAGGTTGCTTTGGTGGATTACAAGCCATAAACGAAGCAATAGCCCAAATTGAGAAATCTCTGAAACGAGGAGGGATTTTGTTATTCGCAGAAAACCTTAGAGGAACAAGAATACATCAATTTCTGAGGCGTAGATTCACAAGTTGGGGTAGTAGAGTTTATTATTTTGAAGACGATGAGATCAGAGATTTACTATCAAATTATACTATGGCTCAGTATAGTAAAAAAGGATTTTTAGGTGCATTAGGAAGGTCTGAGTTTCAAAGATCAGTTCTAGGTAAAATCGATTGTTATTTTGATAAAATTATTCCTCAAGAATCTAAGTACTTGGTGCTAGGAGTTGCAATTAAATAAACGCTTTATGTCATTGTTAAAAACAGTTGCAAAACAGTTAAGACTACAGTACTACAAAGGAAACAGATTCCAATGTAATTTTTGTAAAGTCGGTCTTCGTGAGTTCTTAAGAGTCGGATCCCAAGAGCCTGTAATTTTTGAGACTAAGATGGCAGGTGCTGGGTATAGACCTACTCAATGCCCAAAGTGTGGTTCGCGTGATAGACAAAGGCTTTTGCTTTTATACTTGCAAGAGTACACTAATTTGTTCAAAGATGACAGTGAGAAAAGCTTACTTCATGTTTCACCTAATTTCCTGATTCGAAAAGAACTCGAAAAACTATCTAGTCTAAATTACATTAAGGTTGACAAATTTATGCCAGGGTATTCCTATCCCTCTGATACTGTAAATATGGATATAACAGATATTCAGTATGAAGAAGATATTTTTGATATTATATTGTGCAATCATGTTTTAGAACATATTCCTAATGACAAGCTCGCTATTAGTGAGTTATATCGTGTCCTAAAGCCAGGTGGTTTTTCAATCTTGCAGGTCCCTATTTCAACTGTAAATAGAGTAACACAAGAAGACTTATCTGTAAATTCTGATGAACTTAGAAAGAAATATTATGGACAATTCGATCATGTGAGATTATACGGACTTGATTATAAGAATAAGCTTATAGACGCTGGCTTCAGTGTGCATATTATAAATTTAAATTCTGACCCAATGTTCATAAAGTATGGATTGAACCCTATAGAGAATTTATACGTTTGTAAGAAATCGTGATTATTCGTTCATGAAGCAAACCATTTCAATAATATTAGCAGTCAGGAATGAAGAGAAATTTATAAAGCAAACTATAGCTAGCTTGCTAAGCCAGAATTGTGATTCTTTTAACTTGGAGGTATTAGCAATTGATGGAATGAGCACAGATAATAGCCTCACTATACTAAATAATTTGGCCCAAAACGATGATAGGGTTTCTGTTTATTTAAATGAAGATGTTAAAACTCCTTTTGCATTTAATATTGGAATTGAAAAAGCAAAAGGAAAGTATATTGCAATCTTAGGTGCTCATACAATTTATGATGACAATTATCTGGAAGTATGTTATAAAGAACTATTAGCTAAGAAAGCTATAGGATGTAGTGGAAGAGTAATTTGTAAGTCAAAGATTAATTCCTCAGAATCGCAGGCATTATTAGAAGTCTATCTAAGTAAGTTTGGAGTTTCTGGAAGCTCTTTTAGAACTATGAAGGAGGGGTACGCGGATTCTATTCCATATCCAATATTCATAAAGGATGCGTTAAAAGAAATAGGTGGCTACAATACTAGCATGCATAGAAATCAAGATAATGATCTGAACAGGAGACTTATTAGTATGGGGCATAAACTGTTTTACACTTATAAAACTACCTGTACCTACTATCCTAAGACAAGATATAATGAAATGCTGTCTTATGCTTACAAAAATGGTGTTTGGAACTCTTTTTCTTTAAGGCAAAGTCCAGGTTCTATGTCGTTACATCATGTAATACCAAGTTTTTTTACATTATATATACTTCTTTTACTTCCATTATCCTTGATATCAATTATTACCCTGAGTTCAATCAAGTTTATTGCAATTTTATTTCTACCACTATTTATTTATCTAGGAATTGCTTGCTTCATTACACTAAGTGTATTTTTTAAAAATGATTATTCACTATATCTTAAGCTTCCTTGGTATTTTTTTAGGTTCCACACAAGTTATGGAATTGGGACTTTGAAAGGGATTTTTATGTCTTCTGATACAATAACTAAAAGTTGATGTCTGATGAGGAAATATTTGAATGGGATGTACAGACATGGAAATCCGCTCTGCCTATTTGGAATAAGGCATTAAGAGAAGTTGCTGTAAGTGATATTAAGGGTTTAGAGTTAGGAGCAAGAAGCGGTGCTATTAGTGGATATTTTGCTCTCAAATTCAATGTGAAGATGTGTTGTACAGATTACCAGTTTGATCACTCGCAAGCTCAACTTTTACATAAGACCCTAGGTGTAGAGAGTTTGATTTCCTACAAAAGTGTTGATGCGAAAGAAATAGCATATCCTAGCGGAACTTTTGATTTTGTTGTTTTTAAAAGTATTCTCGGTACTATCGGGGCTCATGATGACATCAAGAGTCAAATACAGACTTTAAAAGAGATAGAACGTGTCCTGAAGCCTGGAGGAGTTCTACTATTTGCAGAAAACATGAGTGCAACTTTTATCCATAAATTAGCTAGGAAGTTATTTGTGCCCTGGTCGTCTTATTGGAGGTACTTAAATATTTCTGAATTACCAGATTTATTTCAATCTTATGAGAATGTAGAATTTAAATACGCTGGTCTTGTTAATGTTTTCTCAAACAGAATAAAGATTCTAAAGCCTTTGCTTGGGCTAGTTGATAGGATATTAGTGCCTATTGTTCCTAATAAATGGAAGTATATAGTTTATGGAATTGCTCACAAGTCTATCTAATAGATTTAGCCGTCTTGTTATAGCATCTATGCTTTTTGCTTTATGCGTTACAACACCACTCGTTGTTGGACCTAACAGTTTTGTTTTATTTTCCCTTAGTATAACGTTCTTAACGATATCTGTGTTCTTATCTGAAGATAATCTATTTGATATTGACTTAATAGATATTGGTTTATTTTCACTTTCCATATTGTCTTTTTTGTCCTGTTTCTGGGCATCAGACATTTCCAGGGTATGGTATCATGGATTTTGTTGGTTGTCTTTTTTTCTTTGGTCACTGGTGATTAGAAAATGTACTCGTAACAAAAGCTTCCTTCCAATTTATTTCAGGACTATAAAATTGTTAGTTTGGTTTGGAGCAGGTTCTACAGTTATTTTTGTACTTGTAAAATTTGGGGTTGTTGACTCCAGTTATAGTAGAATATCACTCATAAGGGAGATTATGGACTTCTTTCATCTGCCGTTGTCTGTTATTGAGTTTAGAAACGATGAGTTGCTTTGGAGCCAGGTTTACAATAAGAATAAAAATTTTGTATTTTTTTTTTATATCCTCACATTACAAATCTTATTTGATCTCAATAAGTTCAATCTCAAAAACTCTTTTGTTGTAATTCTTAACATTTTCATACTTATTTCATGTTTAGTGTATTCCGATAGTAAGGGTTCCCTTCTTATTCTAATCCTTCAATTGGTATATATTGTTTCTTCATCTCGATTTTGTATTACTAATCTAGCACCAAACAAGTTTCAGATCTTGGTCTTTCTAGTTTTGATTTTAATTCTTCCTGTTCTATCTTTCTATAGTGGTTCAATAAATGATAGTGATAGAGAGTTCATGATAGATAGCTCTATCATGCTTTTTATAGAAAATCCAATTCTTGGCGTAGGTGCAGGTAATTGGTATAACGAAGCACACAGTATTGGACACTTTTTTGATAGAGAGCACTATATGGAAAACCATAATATTGTTATGAGACTTCTATCTGAATTAGGTGTTTTGGGAATCTCTCTACTGATTCTTTTCATTCTAAGTGTGATTAGAGTATCAACATCACTCTTACCTACTTTAGTAATCTATCTACTAGCCTCTTCAGTATACCTAGAATCAAATTCTTATCATAGCACGTTTAGTAGTTTTCAATTCCTTGTCTTCACACATATCTTTTTAATTCTACCAAAAGGGAAAAAAACTGTAGACATAAGTAGTCCTCTTATAATTTCTTTTTCTCTCTTGACCTTGTTCTGGTTTATATTTTGCAGATTTGGTCACGCAGAATACTTTTCTCATAAAAGAAACCCTTCTCCTGCTAAGCTTGCTAATTTGAGAAAAATCTATAACTCAAATGTATTCACTGGTGTGAAATTTAGCCATTCTATAGCCTTGGACCTTGCTATTGCGGATGCATCAATTGGTGAAATTGGCTCTGCACAAAAATATCTGACTAATACCTTGGAAAAGCAGCCCTTTAACATTGATGTATGGTACGCATTCAAAAGCATAGGGCTTCGCCATCATTTATCAAATAGTTTATTGGATTCCATAACTCAATTGCATATAGAGAAAAACATCAACAAAGTGGATGTCCAGTTATTATTAACTTTAGATGAGTTGTCGCCTTTGAATACTCAAAAACTTACTGATTCAATTAAGACAGGACCATATGATAGTAATCTAAGGATTAAAAAAATGTTAGCTGAAATTTCCTTACGAAAGGACCTTCTTAGCTCTGATTATAAAATAGAATTGATTGATTATTTGTTGGAGTTAAATACCCAGATCGGTTCCAAAGAGATAATGGGATTAAAGGATCACTTTGAGCAACAGTTAATACTTAAATCATCAAAGGATGATTACTTGAAATATATAAAATCTACATGGTACTATCTGAATTATCCACGATTCAAAGTCTCGACTCATTTTAGCAACATGGTAGATACAGAAATTTCTAGCCAGCAAAGTGAAAAGTTAATTGACATGGTGAAAAGAGAATTATTGGAAGTCGCTATTGATAAGTATAATGTGCAATGGCATAAAGAAAGAAATATACTTAGAGATAATAAATCAAAAAGTGAATTATGTAACATTCTAAGTGCCCAGCAAATGACACAATACAATGAATCATTAGTAAATTGGAGACTGAATAAGTTGTTTTCCAAAGAAGCATTCATCCAACTAAATAGATCGGATATGCATTTTGCTAAGGAGATATTGAAAAACTATTTTCTGCAATCTGAGAGTTGTGATGATAGTTTAGTAGATTTAGTCAAAAAAGAAGAAATAGCGGATCTAATTTCTAACGAACTTGATTCTAATTATGTTTCTGAAATATTAAAAAATATCTAGTGTCATGAAGGTTATTCCATTTTCTCCACCACATATAGACCAGTTTATTATAGATGAAGTGGTTGATACTCTTAAGTCTGGATGGTTAACAACGGGTCCAAAAACTAAGAAACTTGAATCTGAAATTGAGTTGCTTTCAAATACGAAGAAAGTTTTATGTGTTAATTCCTGTACTGCGGGCATGGAACTTATGCTCAGATGGTTTGGAGTTCAGGAGGGAGATGAAGTAATTGTGCCGTCATATACATATTGTGCCACTGCTAATGTGGTACTACATTGTGGTGCAACCCCAATAATGGTAGACGTACTTAGAGATGATTTCACAATTGATACAAATTTAGTTAAGAGGGCTATTACATCTAAGACGAAGGCTATAATGCCTGTTGATTTAGGGGGCATGCCTGTTAATTATAAGGCTCTTAGAAACTTGGTAAATGATCCTGAGATACAAGACCTGTTTAATCCTATTACCAATCAACAAAAATTGCTAAATAGGATTCTCCTCTTAACTGATGCTGCACATTCTATTGGAGCTATTTATGAAGGATTTCCGTCTGCAAGCCAAGCTGATGTTACTGTACTTTCATTTCATGCAGTTAAGAACTTAACTACAGTAGAAGGAGGTGCAATTTGTTTGAATTTACCTGATCAATTTGACAGCATGGTCTTATATAATAGGCTTAATAAGCTGACTGTACATGGACAATCAAAAGATGCGTTGGCAAAATTCGGTAAAAATTCATGGGAGTATGATGTTGAAGAAGCGGGATATAAATTAAATATGCCTGATATATTAGCATCAATCGGTTTAGTTGAAATCTCTCGTTACAAAAATGACATTTTGCAAAGACGAAACAGAATTTTTAATATATATACAAATGAACTTGAAAAATATGAGTGGGCTGAAATACCTAGTTATCAGACAACTTCAAGAGTGAGTTCTTTTCATTTATATCTACTAAGAATTAAAAACATTGATAGAACCCAAAGAAATCTGATAATCGACAAAATATTTTCTAAAAATGTTTCTGTTAACGTCCACTATAAGCCTTTGCCAGAGCTAACTCTTTACAAGAATTTAGGATATGATATTGACGATTATCCCATATCAAAAGATACTTATAATAGAGTAATTACCCTACCAGTCTTCTATGGGTTATCAGATAATGATGTCAATATAGTGCTTGATGCAGTAATATCTTCAGTCGAGGAAGTGATAGATATATGAAAAGATTTATAGACGTCACTTTATGTTTGGTGGCATTATTAATTCTATCTCCAATATTGACATTAATTGCTTTACTAGTGATTTTGACATCTTCAGGTCCTGTTTTTTATACTCAAAAACGGGTAGGCAGAGGCAGAAAACTCTTTGATCTATATAAATTTAGATCAATGTATACAGGTTCTGACAAAAAGGGACTTTTAACTATTGGTCACGAAGATAATAGAATTACCAAAGTGGGTGCACTTTTAAGAAAATACAAGCTAGATGAATTACCTCAAATATTGAATATATTAAGAGGTGATATGAGTATCGTAGGTCCAAGACCAGAAGTTGAAAAATATGTAAACTACTATAATGAAAGTGACTTAAGAATTTTGGAAGTACGTCCAGGGTTAACTGATTATGCTTCTATTTTATTTTTTGATGAGGACTCATTATTAGCTTCTGTAGATAATCCAGAACAGTATTATATAAAAGTGATTATGCCTCAAAAAATAAGATTGAATCTAGACTATATTTCAGATATCGGGTTGTTGACAGATTTTAAAGTTATAATCAAAACTATTTGGAAAATATTTCGGTAAGAAATGAAAACTGCCCTAATAACAGGAATTACTGGCCAAGATGGCTCTTATCTAGCAGAGCTTTTATTATCTAAAGATTATATAGTTCATGGTATAAAGCGTCGTTCTTCAAGCTTCAATTCTGCTAGGATAGATCATATCTATCAAGATCCGCATCAAGACAATAGGAATTTCATACTACATTATGGAGATCTAAGTGATTCTACTAACATTATCAGAATCATCCAAGAAGTACAGCCTGATGAGATTTACAATCTCGGAGCTATGTCTCACGTAAAGGTGAGCTTTGATTCTCCTGAATATACTGCTGATGTGGATGGTGTCGGGACTCTGCGTATCCTAGAGGCGGTGAGATTATTAGGGCTGACAAAAAAGACAAAGATATATCAAGCTTCAACTTCTGAGCTATATGGCTTAGTGCAAGAAGTACCACAGAATGAGAAAACACCATTTTATCC
>CALGNN010000078.1 GCA_937961455.1 uncultured Saprospiraceae bacterium | reverse complement strand
TCTGGACCTTGATATTTTATGATTGCTTGCTTTTCTTTTATTTGATCGTCTCTTTCTAGTTTAATTTCTTCTATTAATTCAGTGATGCTAACTAGCTCTAATTTCCAATCAGAATCTGAAACACTTCCAAGCTCATGAAGTGCGCCTACCAATAAATTCATTTTTGCATTATTTTGAGAGACGACATTAAACAAATCTTTCTCACTAGAATTGAATTTTCCTTTCGCAGATCGCTCAAGTAAGCTAAGAAAATTTTGCGTGTTACGAAGAGGCGCTTTGAGTTCATGAGCAGCAAGTGAGGCAAAATTTTCTAATTGCATATTACTCTCAATGTATTTGGTCATTTGTTCATTTTTTTGTTGGAGCTTTGCTTTTTGAGATTCTACATGGATGATCGAATCGTCAAGTGAATTTTTATATTCTTTAAGATTGCTTAAATAAAAATGACAAGTTAGAAATGCGACAATATTATATGCAATAACATTTAAAGACTCTCCTACCATTTCAGCAAAAAAATCTTCACTAAGTCTTAGTTTCAAAAACCACATAATGGCTAACTGACAGGTAATAAGATAAACTAGATAACCGACTAATATTGAAAATCTATCAATAAAAATAAAACTGAGAATGATGATAACTGGATACAGTAGAAATACCGCTAAATAATTTTTTGCTTGAAAACCTATCATGTAAACAAAAATCAAACTAATGGGGATGATCAGTGTATGAAAGGCAATTTTCTTACTGTAATTATGATAAATGAAATAAGATATAAGAGAACAAATCCAGAAAATGACCGTCAGAATAATATCTGCAAGTCTATAAGCAAAAAATTGAGAAAATAAAGTTAAGCCACCCCCCACCATTGAAACCCAAAATAACCGTAGATATAATTTATCTAGGGATAGTTCAAATGAATTTGCTGTTTCAAAATTTTTGGTTTTCAAAATGGTAATTCCTTTTATATGTTTATAAATCCAACTAAAAGACAAACAGTTCGAATTTCAGCTTATAATCCAAGCTGCTCGTTTTTAATTTAGATATGTAAGCTATTCATATTTTCATCTAATTCAACATCAAAAGAAAACATCGTCTTTTTGATTTTTTCTATTTCTTATCTTATAAATATTTTAGTTTTATGACCCTATACCTGTATGAAAGCTCAGATAGAAAATATTCTATGTATCAACTATTCACAAACCGGTCAACTCGACCGCATATTACATAATTTTTGTCAGCCTCTAGCAGATGTAAACATTCATAAAATTTCCATCAAACCGAAAACGACTTTTCCATTCCCATGGAGTCCTGATAGCTTTTATGATAAGATGCCAGAAACCGTTTTGGAAATTCCTATACCTTTGGAAGAATTTGAATTAGCAGCTTCATATGATTTAATTATTATTGGAATACAACCATGGTTTTTATCCTTGTCACTCCCTGTTTTATCCTTGTTTGAAAATGCTGCTTTCAAAGAAAAACTCCAAAACACTCCGATCATTTCTATTATTGGCTCTAGGAACATGTGGATCAATGCTTATGTTAAATTCACAGAATTGATCAAATTAAACCAAGGAAAAATTGTGGCAAATCTAGTTCTTCAAGATAGAAGCCCAAATCTGCCAAGTGCTGTAAGTATAGCCCATTGGATGATGACAGGCAAAAAGGAAAAAAAATGGAACGTTTTCCCGTTGCCTGGAATTTCGGAAAGTGATATTAAAGGTGCAGCTGATTTTGGAAAAATATTAGATCAAACAATTCAACAGGGTAATTTAAACACACTTCATGAAACATGGATGAATATGGGTTCCATAAGTATTAATCCAAGTATACTTTTTATTGAAGAACGCGCAAAAAAAATATTCAAAATTTGGGCAAATTTAATTAGATCAAAAAGCGCTAATAGAAAAATGTGGGTTAAGCTATTTAGGATCTATTTGAATGTTGCTTTATTTTTAATTTCACCAATAATTTTAACTATTTTTATCTTACTCATCAAACCACTTTCCCAAAAAAACTTAAAGAAAAAAATTAAAAATTACTCCTACTTAGGTATTGAGAATGCTTAATTAGCATTTACAAATTAAGAACTATGAATGAAGTATACATAACTAGAACCTCTAGTTACTTTCCCAATAGTGCCATTGCAAATGATGAGATGGAATCTTTCTTAGGAATTGTTGGAAACAGAGCCTCAAGATCTAGAAAAATTGTTCTTCGAAACAATGGTATCAAGCAACGATATTATGCTTTAGATAAGCAAGGTAAGCCAACACATAGTAATGCAGAAATCACAAGCTTGGCAATTAGAAAACTATTTGAAAAAGATCCGTCTGGTTTAAAAAACATTAGCCTTCTAACTTGTGGAACATCAGTACCAGATCAAATGATGCCTTCGCATTCTGTAATGGTGCACGGTATGCTGCCAGAAGCAGAAGATATGGAAGTTGTTTCACCAGCTGGAAATTGCTGTAGTGGTATGCACGCACTAAAATATGCCTATTTAAGTTTAAAAATTGCTGACAACAAAACAGCGGTTTGCGCTGGTTCAGAAAGGTTGTCTCGGACACTGCATGCAGATAACTTTGATATAGAAGCATCGAAATTACAAGCCTTAGAAGAAAATGCAGGTCTCGCATTTGAGAAGGACTTTTTAAGGTGGATGCTATCTGATGGTGCTGGGGCATTTTATTTGGAAACTCAAAAAAACAGAGAAGGCCTTTCACTTAGAATCGATTGGATAGAAGGCGTCTCATATGCCCACTTACTGGAGACATGTATGTATATGGGTTCGGATAAAATGGAAAATGGAGCTCTCAAAAGTTTTATGGATTTTGATCAAAATCAGCTCTTAGAAAAATCCATATTTAGCATGAAGCAAGATGTCAAAATATTGAATGGGAATATCATAAAACTTGGCATTAAAAATCTACAAAAATTAATACAAAGTCATGATTTAAATATTAATGAATTGAGTTATTTCTTGCCTCATATGTCAAGTTATTATTTTGAAGATAAAATTGATTCAGGATTAAAAGATATTGGCATTATTATCCCAAAAGAGAAATGGTACACAAACCTTTCTTCTGTTGGTAATATTGGTGCAGGGTCCATTTTTACAATGGTTGACGATCTTATAAAAAAAGAACTACTAAAGACTGGAGATAAAATCCTTTTAATGGTACCAGAAAGCGCACGCTTTTCTTATGTGTTCTGCTTATTGACTGCCTGTTAAATCACCTTACAACTTTATATATATTTTCCTCTTATAAAGTATATACGCTGGAATAAAAATGATTAGCATATAGATCAAGGCATACAATAATGAAGACATTTTCATAGACATTCCAATGCTACTCATAGCCTCCATAAATTTTGCATTTAATCCTCTATAAAAAACAACAGTCAACATGCTATGTAAGGCATAAGTCGTAATAGAATTTGCCCCATAAACCCTTCCCAAAAAAGTCCATTTTTGATATTTCCAAACATCAATGAGTAGCATAAAAAAAGCTAAGGTCATAGTAGCTAAGCCAGAAGTATGTAGCACATAGGAACTTGTCCAAATATGTTTATTTACTGGAAAAAACCAACTCCATATTGCTCCTAAAAGAAACATCCCAAAGCCTGCAAAAAATATCCAGCTGATTTTTTTAAATAGGTCTTCTTTAGTTAAAATTATATGCCCTATCAGCATACCAGATATCCCTGTTGCAAAGGAAGGTATGGTACTCAAAAAACCCTCTGGGTCCCAAGTCTTTTGATACAAAGAACCGGGTAGAATTTTGTTGTCGAGCCAATTTGCCCAATTTTTTAATGGTACAGATAGATCAGGTGAGACACCATCGGGAGTCGGCACATAGCACATCAACAACCAATACCCAATTAGAAATGCTGCCGCGATTTGCAACTGCCGTTTCCAATCTGTATAAAGAAAAAGCAGCGCACAGAATAAAAAGACAAAGGCAATTCTATGTAAAACTCCTACCCATCGAATGGTACTCAAATCAAATTCTGGATAAAGAAAATTTGGCCATAAATGCAAAAACATTCCCAACAAATATATTTTAACTGACCTCCAAATGATCTTCTTTACCATTTCAGAGCGGTCTGCTCCCCTTTCTTTAAGTTTGGTATAAGCAAGTGCGATTGAGACCCCGATTATGAAAAGAAAAAAAGGAAAAATCAAATCTGTGGGTGTCGCGCCATTCCATTTTGCATGCAAGAGAGGTGCATATACATGACTCCAACTACCTGGATCATTTACAATAACCATAGCTGCCAAGGTAAACCCTCTGAATGCATCTAAAGATATGAGCCTATTTGTGTTAGTTGGCATAAGGTTTATCTTTTATTGTTAGGGTAGAATGCAAACTGGTCCTTGACCCTTGAATCGTAATTGCTTGAACTTTTGTCCCTTCCGACAATTTGATTGGCCCTTCATAAACCTTGCTGTTTTTGTTGGGAATAGAACCATCTATTGTATATCGTATTTCAAGACCAGGAAGACTACTATTCATAAATAGTGAATCTGACTGGACCATACCAGGAGCAGGAAGTCGATAGTGAAAATCACCATGGAGACCATTCAATTTTTCAAATTCTATTTGCCCTAGCGTGTTAGCAAATCGATTCCAATCTTTTTCGTATGATGCAGTTCTTAATTTTGGATCTTTTATATCTCCCCATGCAGGTTGCCCTTCCCATACCCTCTGTGCAAAACCGAATAATTTTGGTAAGGTATAATATTCTAACATCTCTCTTCCCTTAAGTGTTTCTCCCCAGAGTTGGGCTGAGATACCAACGATGTTTTTCAATTTTCCTTCTTTGAGTTTTTGTGATTTTTTAAAGTCTGTATTGTAATCGTATTTTCTACCCATTGGATCTTCAGTAGTCGATAATAATATATCATTTGGTATGAATGAAAAAGGGTCTTCCGTATTCGTAAAACCGCCCCAGTATAATCCTGGCTCTCGTGGATCTTTGTCATAGGCTAAGTCAAAATAGAAATGTGTAACATTGCATAATATAACGGGGTAATCTTCATTCATAAATCGATATCCAAGATCTTCATTGCCCCACACATTTTGCCAGATATAAGGATACATATCTTTTCCAATAAACTCAGGGCTGGGCTTCCAAGATCGATCTTCATTGAATATCATAAGGGCTTCTTCCCATGCTCCAGTCTTTAAATTTCGCTCTTGAAGAATGGGCATGATCCGATTCATAAAATGATTCTGAAGATTCAATGCTGATGTCACACCTTTTCCTTGCTTGAAATATTCTGCACAAATTGGAGATTCTGTCCAGGCTCCTCTCGGCACCTCATCACCTCCTATATGAAAGAATTCAAGAGGCACTCCTGCTTCATCATGCATTTCAATAATGTCATCCAGGACCGTCTCTAAGAATCTATAAGGAGCATCCTGACAGACACAAATAACATTGTCTGTATAATGCTGTGCAGAGAGATATTTTGATGTATCGTCTGGATCAATAAGCCTGTATTCTAAGGCTTTTTCTAAGTCTCCAGCTTCTTTGAATTTGCGATATCTGTATTCCATCGCTTTGATTGCAGCTCTGGCATGACCAGGCATATTCACTTCAGGAATTATTTCAACATTCCTAAGTTTTGCATACTTGAGTAGTTCTATGTATTCACTACGCATGTAGTGTCCAGACCCATCCGTGGTTTTATCCTTGAAAGGGCCAGAGCCATAGGAAGGTTGCAAATGATCTTTATCATCCAACGTATGCCCCCGCATTGATCCTATTGCAGCCAGCTCTGGCAATTCTTCTATATCTAGCCTCCAAGCTTCATCTTCAGTTAGATATAGCAATAACTTGTTAATCTTGTATCTTGAAAGGAGATCTATGAGTCGCTTTAATGTAGGAATATCTTGAAAGTTGCGCGCGACATCAATATGAAATCCTCTGTAAATATAGGAAGGTTCATCTTTTATAAAAACTTCTTTGGCAAAAATTTTATCATCATCTTTTTCGATTAAAGAACTTAAACTATAGATTCCATAGAGTACCCCTGCTTCTGATTGAGCTTTTATTTCGACTCCTTTATCCTTATCGATTAATATTTCATAGCCTTCTTCATGGGCGACACTTTCATCTATGCTAACACTTATCGCAGCATTTTCTGAATTTTCAACCTTTGTAAGATTCATTCCGCGCTTTGTTAAGACTTGCATAATTAAATTGCTAAGCTCGCTGCTTAATGGTAAATGACAATTTATAGTTCCCGGAGCGAATTGATATTTCGAAGCACCTTTCTCTAAATGCTTGGGAAATGGAATGATGGGATACAAATCATCTGTTTTTAATTTTGTGAGCCTTTGGTTTTTGGCAAATATTTTTTCAGGAGTTGGAATTTCATGAAAATCTCCTTCCGATCTCGTTATTTGTTCCTCTTTGGTAAACGGCACTAGCGTGTAATCATCTATCATTTTGATCGTCTGCTGATCATCCTCATCAAAAACAATATACATACCTAAAGGTGTGTCTACTTCTTTAATAAGCCACACATTACAAATGACTTTGAACGATACAGAAGCTCCTGCTTTAAGCTCAAAACCTTTGACAGGTTTCATTTCATAAAAGTCTCCATTATGGTGTCTTATATGAATCTTTTCTGCAGGAGTTATTTCAAGAAATGATCTTGGTGCTTG
This sequence comes from uncultured Saprospiraceae bacterium, assembly GCA_937961455.1. Lineage (GTDB taxonomy): Bacteria > Bacteroidota > Bacteroidia > Chitinophagales > Saprospiraceae > CALGNN01. The sequence goes on along the minus strand of CALGNN010000078.1, from coordinate 17,322 downwards.
ATTCCAATACAAGGCCCAATTATCCTGCATATCAATTGCGCTGTTATTGGTCAAAGTAATTTTTAATTCGTGTTTGTCCTTATCGTCAGTATCTCGATAATTCTTCACCAACTCCCAACTTACAGCAGGCACAGGTTTTAATATTTCATTTTCACAGGACGTAGTGAAGAAAACAAGTCCCAAGAATAGACAAATTAAATGCCTAAAGCTTGGTAAAAAGTTGCTTCCAAAATAAATCATACTTATTCCATTTTAATAAATTAATTCCCCAATGTGGAGAAGCACTCGTCGTGAATGCTGAACATTTTCCTTTACCATATTTTTGGGCAGCCAGCAAGGGAAACCATTGATCCCATGCAAATATTTCCAAAATCGCTTCTGCACCTTCTCTTAAAGTAGTTTGATTAAATCCCAAAATTGGAGGAAGTTCTTCAAATGATATTTGATCCAACACAGGATGATCTGGAACCTGCGTTCTAACAGGATAGCTTTCTGTGGATTCTATTAGGTCGTCTCCTTCTCTGCAAATAACAGGCAAAACATTATGAAAAACGCTTCTACCCCAGCCTCCTTTTCCAAGTTCTCCGCTAAAGCTATACCAACCTCCCATCATATGAAAATGGCCTCCTTCTGCTACCCATGACTTTAATAAATTAAACCTATCAGGGAATGTTACAAAACCCTCATCCCATTTATTTCGATTAAAGAAATCAGGATGAAGCATCATTGTTTTCGTTTCGACATCACCAAAAATAATGACATCAGCCCAGGATAATCTTTCCGAGAATGTAGATGGAGACATGTTGTATAAATCCCAAGATGCTTCTGAAAGCACATTTGCACCTTCGATCGACTTACAAGCATCCACAAATTGTTGTGCGTAATTTATTACTTCAACACCTTTTGTAGGTCCTAAAAATGGAGACTCAATATATTTTTGCCCTGTGTGGATGCACCAATTCCCCACATGCCAGAAATTCCTTGTTTTCATTTGTTTTGTACAGTAAGTAGTGTGCTATTAAAGTACAAAAAAATAATATCAGTGCTAGATATTAGACTACAAATTGTTTTAAAACATGGGTCTTATCTTAAGATCCTTGTAGCGCTTATTAAACTAAGGAATCCATTTTCTTTCTTCCACATTCATGCTATGTGAGAGGTGCCTTGTTAAGATGAACAGATAATCTGATAATCTGTTGAGGTATTTAATGACGACTGTGTAATCGATTTCATTTATGGTATCCAGACTAACAACTCTTCGCTCAGCTCTTCTACAAATCGTACGAGCAACATGGGTATGCGCAATTGCTTGATTACCTCCAGGTAATACAAAATGTTTTAACGGACTTAAATCGGCTGAAAGTCGATCCATTTCTTCTTCGAATAGCTTGATGTCTTTGTCGCTGATCGCTGAAAAATCATCTTGCTTATCATTTGCCAAAATCCCTCCTATCGTGAATAAGTCATTTTGAATCTTATTGAATATCTCATGATGATCTTCAGTTGGAAAATGCTCAATGATCAATCCGATATAGGCGTTTAATTCATCCACTGTACCGTAAGACTCAACTCTTATATCATCTTTTGAAACCCGCTTTCCTGAGTAAAGAGATGTACTTCCATCATCACCAGTTCGTGTATATATTTTCATATTATTCTACTGTATCAATTATTCGATCTTTGGCTCTCACAATATGATGATTCATTTCATCAAGTTCAACATATCCATCTCTCAATCTAATAATTCTATGTGCATGCTCTGCAATATCAGGCTCATGCGTTACTAAGATGATTGTATTTCCTTTGTTATGTATGTCTTCAAAAATCTGCATAATTTCTACGGATGTTTTAGTATCCAGATTTCCGGTAGGTTCATCTGCGAGTATGATAGCGGGATCATTTACTAAAGCTCTAGCAATTGCTACTCTCTGTCGTTGCCCTCCCGACAATTCATTAGGCCGATGATGAACACGATCACCTAAACCTACAGCGGCTAATGTTTCTTCAGCTTTTTGAAGCCTGTGTTCTTTTTTCATTCCAGAATAGACCAAGGGTAATGCTACGTTTTCCAGAGAACTCAATCTCGGCAATAAATTAAAGGTTTGAAATACAAAGCCAATTTCGCTGTTTCTAACATAGGCCAAATCCGCATCAGTCATACTATCCACCCTTGTTCCATTTAAGTCATATTTTCCTCTAGTGGGTGTATCTAAGCATCCAAGAAGATTCATCAAGGTTGATTTACCAGATCCAGAAGGACCCATTAAGGCAACAAATTCATTTTTATAAATAGATAGCTTGATATCCTTTAGTGCTCTGACTTCTTCAGAACCCATAATGTAGGTTTTAGCAAGACCCTCAATATCAATTATTTTTTCGGTCATTTTATTCTATAATTTTAGGAACAACGATACCTCCTGATTTTGTTTTAGGTGCATTTTTTTCGATCCAATAACTATCGAGCTCTTCTCCAACAGTATCAGATCTCATTTTAATCTCGTTTTCATTCAAATAATTTAAGGCCTTTGCATCCTCAAGGTTAATATTATTTAGCTGCTCAAACATCTCTAACATTTTGCCAAGCTCCACTTTTATATTTTTTCGCTCTTCATCGTCGAAGCTCAATCTGGATAGCTTAGCTAGTTTCGAAATTAATGTATCATCTATTTTCATCTCAATTATTTAGATTAGCTGTGGTATTCCTTCGCCCAAATTAAGTATTTTTCGACGAGATTTGGTTTTCTTGTGTTTCCTACTGAGGAATTATATATATTTTACACATTCTATGGATATTTCAAATAAAATTAAACATGTTGCTGTTGCTGGGAATATTGGAGCTGGAAAGACTACTTTGGCGAGTATTCTTGCAAAACACTTTAATTGGGAAGTGCATTTTGAAGATGCAGTTAACAATCCTTATTTAAGTGATTTTTACAATGACATGCACAGATGGTCATTTAATCTGCAAGTTTATTTTTTAAATAGTAGATACACTCAAATACTTGATATCCAAAAAGGAAACAAGACTATAATCCAAGATCGGACCATTTACGAAGATGCCTATATATTTGCTCCCAACCTTCATGAGATGGGACTCATGTCGAAAAGAGATTTTGAAAACTACTTTAGTCTTTTTGAAACCATGTCCAGTCAAGTGAAGCCGCCGGACCTTTTAATTTATCTCAAAGCGAGCATTCCAACGCTTGTATCTCACATCCAATCAAGAGGTAGAGAATATGAAGGAAACATGAGTCTTGATTATCTAAAAAGACTCAATGAAAAATATGAAAATTGGATTGACAATTATACCATTGGCAATCTCCTTCTCATCAATGTTGACAAATTGGACTTTAAAAATAATCAAGATGATTTATCTGAGATCGTACAGCGTGTATCTTCTCAGATTCATGGCTTATTTTAACTGGTCTTATTCTTAGATTTTTTTTCTACTTTATCCTTTTGGAACATTTGTTCTAATTGATCAGGAATGAAAGCATTTTTATCTGCACCAGAGACTATGGCAAGTCCACTGAATAAAACAATGTGCAAGACTACTGATAAAAACAATGCTTTGGTCTTTTGTGCTTTTTCAGCTAATTCAAAATTTTTATTTCTCATGATTGATATTAACTAATAGACATAATATACGCCTAAATGGGTTTAAATATTGTTAGCAGTCCATTAATGACTGTTAGCTTTTTTCGTTAAACTTAAAAAATCAGATACATCGATATCAATCAATATATCTCAGGTTGTTTCGCATTGCCCTACTAAAGCAATACTTTAAGTCTCAAGACAAAAAGTTTGCCAAAGTATTATAAATCATATTAATAAAAATTAAATTTAATCTTAATATGTTGATTTTCAATGACTTCAATTATTCAAAGTAAAGCTTTAGTGAAATTCATTTACTTATTAAATTTTAATACATTAGCTAGCTAAAATTGAAAACGCATTAATAGTACAAGTAAGCATAAAACTACTGTGATCCTTTTTATACTACTCTACTTACTCGCAGATAGTATATATAGTTACAAGCAGCATTTGGCCGTCCCAATTGATGGTGACTTTGCTAATATAGTTTTACCTGCTCAACATTATCAGCAAGTCCTCCTCGATCCATTTGGCATTAATGCGGTGAGCGAATCCAGCAAACATGCTGGAGCCAATCGTTTTTTTATACACAAGTTTATGCATGTGTATTTCAAAAAAATGCCTCTTTTCTTACAGCAATTTATGGATCCGGTATCTAGCTTATATAACTCAATTGCAATCATTAAACTAGTCCTTCAACTAGCAATGTTATTTTTGCTCTCCCAGTTAATAACAAGTACACAAAATTTTCGGTCCAAAGAGTTGTTTCTGGGATTAATTATTCTCATTCCATTTTTCCAAAGTTTTGGCTATAATGATCAAATGGGAATTATTTTCAAACCCATAACATATACCTGTTTCTATGCTTTGCCGATTGTAGCTCTCCTATGGTTTTTGTTTCCTTACTTATTAGCATTAAGGAATGGTCATTTCATTTATATAAGTCCGGTAAGATCTTTCTTCATGGGGATGCTTTTAATCATGCTCCCTTTTAGTGGCCCATTAATTAGTCCGCTGATTTTAATTTTAGTGCCCTTAATTATATTAGGATTTTTCGTGAGTAATGCTTCGACAAAATGGCCAAGCCAACTAAATTTCTCGAAAATTTTCTGGCTAATTATAATAGTTTTATTATCTCTCTACGCTATGTTTCTCGGAGCTTACAATGCAGAAAATGTGGGCAACCATAGCATTACTATTTTTGAAAAATATCAAAGAATGCCAAAAGGATTCTTTGATTTAATTTCAGCTAAACCCGGATTAGCTGTCCTAATAGGTTTTGCCCTTATTAATGCGATTCTTGTTTTCATAATTAAAGACAAAAATGTAGCACACAAAAAGCTACTTTATTTTATTTCAGCTTTTATTGGCATGTATCTTATCCTTTTGCCTTTTGGAGGCTATCGGGACTACAGACCTAATATTATTGGAACGGATGTGTTTCTTCCAATAATTCTTGCGCTATTAATATTTACTATTTCTAGCAGTTTATTTTTAATAAATAGACTACCTGCCGCTTACAGAATTATTCCAGCTGCAGTATTTGTTATTTTCACTTGGGCAGACAAACCGAATTTTTATTATAATCATTGTGAGAAAAATAATTTAATGGGACTAAATGATCTTAAAAAAAGTGAAAATTTAATTGAAGATGATTGCACCATAATGGCTTGGGATAAAATAGGAGATCCTACTTATTCCATTACCAATGTTAAACTCTTACAAGAACTAAATGTTATAGAAGAGCTTAAATTGTATTATCAAAAATAATTGTATTCCATCCTTAAATCGCTCACTTAGTCATGTATGAAACACTCATAAAAGAATTAGAAAAAAAGGATGTACAATTGGTGGCCGTCTCTAAAACGAAACCACCAGATGCCATAATGGAGTTATATCAAAAGGGTCAAAGAGTCTTTGGAGAAAATCGGGTACAAGAATGTGTTGAAAAACATGAAAGCTTACCAAAAGATATTGAATGGCATATTATTGGGCATTTGCAAAAAAATAAGGTAAAATATATTGCTCCTTTCATCTCTATGATTCATTCTGTTGATAGTATTGAACTATTGACTAAGATTAATAATGAAGCATTAAAAAATAATCGAAGCATTGATTGTCTATTGCAAATGAAGATTGCTGTTGAAGACAGCAAATTTGGGTTAGACGGAGCATCTATTTTGAAGATTATTCAATCAGATGCTTTTCAACAATTAAAAAATATTCGAATCTTAGGACTCATGGGGATGGGAAGTTTTGTCTCTGATGAATCCATAACCATTAAAGAATTTCAAGCCCTTAAAAATCAATTTGATCGAATAAAAGAAATGAAAATCTTTGATGAATCATTCAAAATTATCTCAATGGGTATGTCAGGTGACTATAAGTTAGCAATCGCTGAAGGTAGTAATATGGTACGTATTGGATCATTACTTTTTGGCTCTCGCTAACCCTAATATTCCTTCTTAGTGCTTAATAATCTTCTTAGTAATCTGATTTGACAAATAGCTTATCTCCACAAAATATACTCCTGCTTTCAAGGCTGATATATCAATGATATGTTCCTCAACGATACTCTCTCCTTGTAAAACCTGTCTGCCTAATGCATCCATGATTTTATAGGTCCAATCTTCTGATCCATTCAGGCTACAAAAAAGTTGGTCTAAAGCTGGATTTGGAAAAACATTAAAATCTAAGGTTTCTACATCATGATTGTCAACAGATCCATTAAGTGCCAAGTCAGTTTGATAAATAGATAGACCACCTCTGGTATTTCCTACAAGACCTTCTAACAATGCATCTCCATCAATATCTGCAAAATCTATAGTAGAAACTGTACCATCAAATATATTACCCATAGCCTCATCTTCTAATTGCCAAAAACTACTGACTGATGGATTATAAGAATACTTTCGAATTTGGCCTCTAAAACTTCCTGTACCAAAAATAAATTCAGGACCGTTCATGGCAATTAAACTTGGACTAGAAAAATCATCAATGGAAGTAAGCGAATCAAATAATACACCTCCAAAACATTTATCTAGATTATCAGTATTAAAATCAGGATTACCTATCGATCCAATATTTGTGTATAAATTGAGATTGCTACAGATTCCATCCGGCCCATTGTTTCCCGCTTGCTCACCAAGTAATAAATCCTGTAGACCATCCCCATTAATGTCAATAATTTCTGGTGTACTAAAAGTACCCACATCGATATCTTTGTATTTATAGATAGGCGTTTTAAACTGAATCTCTCCTGTGTTTCCGCTTTCATTTTCTATAAAAAATATTTTCCCTGAAAATGTTCCAATCACAAGATCCATGTCATCATCTCCATCCAAATCACCTACTGCAGGTGCAAAAGCATAAATATCATTTTCTACTGCTCCATAAACTGAAAGATCTAAATAGTCATCATCTATCAATTCGAATGAAGGTGCATCGACTGTACCTTGATTTTCTAACAAATACAAACGAGGACTTTTCACTCCAGTACCCGTAAATCTACCGTAAGAACCTGCAAGAATATCTAGGAGCCCATCATTATTATAATCAAAGAAAATCGCCCTAGACATATATCCAAAATCCAAACCATCAGAAACTAGAAAGTCATCTTGAACAAAATCAAAATCAGGCTGATTATTAGTTCCATTATTTTTGTAATACCAAGAGACATGGTAATCTTCTACTAAAGAAACATTGTTGTTGGAGGCAATTAAGTCATTGATACCGTCATTATCAACATCTTCAAAATATGTAGCTACATATTGAAATAAATTAACTGGAACAGAATTAGACGGAAATCCACTTTCATAAGAAGTGACATGTGCGTTAAGAAGTGTCCCCTTGTTGTTGAGCATGTTAATGGAATTAGAACTTAGATCACCTAGTAGCGCATCTTTTAATCCGTCTCCATCCATATCTAAAGTTGTAATTGTAGATCCTGCATGTCGATCATCTAATGTGGGTTCGATTAAAACGTCAGCGCATATATTGGGGTTATTGCTAATAAAAATGGTATCACTCACCGGTCCCTCTTCAATCTTTCCCCAGCAAAAATCATCAATTTCAAATAATAAGGAATCGCTATTAAATCCTCTTTCTTGTGAGAAATTTCTAAAATAATGAATGTTAGAACCCCCAGTATCGAAGGCAGCGATGTCTAAATCTCCATCATTATCAAAATCATCAATGGCTGGTATATCTATTGGATTGACATATAAATTCGTAAATGCAGCACCCACTGGAATCCATAGGATATCTAATGGCCCTTGATGAAAAGTATTTTTCGTAAAACTTATTTCTCCGTTTACCTTACTTCCAGAAAAAACGGAAACTCCACTTGTTTGGGTACCCGTAAAAATATCCTTGATCCCATCACCATCATAGTCTCTCAACAACATCCATGTAGAAAGACTACCTTCTAATTCATCTGGGAAAATTCGTTCGTAAGAAAAATCATATCTATATCCACTTGAAGTAGATCCATCTGCAATGTAGGTGCTTATCTTTTTCACAGACCGATCAAAGACAATGAGATCTTCCACCCCATCATCGTTGAGATCCATTTTTGAAAATTGAGGCGCATGAAAGCCACCTGAAAAACCACTAATTAAGTTTTGATTATTTTCTACAACAGGAAATTCCAATTTTTGAAAAGTTTGTCCGTGCAACACGCTAGCGGAAATCGTCAAAAATATGAAGGCAGAAATAATTGAGTTTATACTAAGCTTTTCCATTATCTAATGGTGATTTTATATCTTGAATACGAAATTAGCACATTAACCAATCAGTTTCATATGTTAATCTTTAAAAGAGCCTTATTATTTGTCTTTTTGTTGTCAATGTCCTTTATGAACCATGTAATAGGACAAGAGTTTAACGAATCAGCAGTAAAAAGTATTGATCAAGCGATTCAAATTGCAGCATCACAAGATAAAATCACTTTTAAGTCTGACCTTCCAAATGGGACTTATTCGATTGACATGAATGGTGAAATGCAGAATCTAAGCTTCATAAATGGAATGGCAACATTAGATTTTGAAACAGATAGAAAAGGCTCTTTACAAATGCTGAACTACACCATCAATGGTGAAAAAAAAATGCAGCTATTACACATCTCAGCAAATAAAGATGAAACTAAAAGAGTAAAAATTATTCCCCTTTGGATGTCTTTACTTCCTCCTTTAATTGCCATTATCCTTGCTCTTATTTTTAAAGAGGTCATTATCTCATTATTTATAGGAATATGGTCAGGAGCATTCATCGCTGGAGGATTGAAATTTGGATCACTCTATTATTTCATGATTTCATTGATGGAAGTTGTTCAAAAATATATCGTTAATGCATTGGCAGACTCTGGTCATTTATCTGTCATTATTTTTTCTTTGCTCATTGGAGGAATGGTTGCCATCATATCCAAAAATGGAGGAATGGCTGGCGTTGTGAAGGCACTTTCAAAATATGCCAAAGGTCGTAGAAGTACCCAATTCATAACTTGGCTTTTAGGTATTGCTATATTCTTTGACGACTATGCTAATACATTGATTGTTGGTAATACAATGAGAGCCATGACTGATAAATTTAAAATCAGTAGAGAAAAATTGGCCTATATCGTGGATAGCACAGCGGCTCCTGTTGCAGCAATCGCCTTTATCACTACTTGGATAGGAGCTGAGTTAGGATATATAGACGGTGCCATTCAACAAATTGAAAATTTTCCGCTTGAAACAACTCCATATGGGATGTTTCTGAGCTCATTAAAATATTCCTTCTACCCTATTTTAACATTGATCTTCATTCTCATCTTAATCAGATCTGGCAAAGACTATGGCCCGATGTTGAAAGCTGAAAAAAGAGCCATTCAGACTGGACAAGTATCTCCTGCCAAAACAAAAAATGATGATGAACCAGACATGGAAGATTTGAGTCCCGTCGCTGGAGCACCTTTAAAATGGTACAATGCAGTTATCCCCATTGCTATCGTGATTTTAATGACCCTATTTGGTTTGGTAGATACAGGGATGGCAAGTATATATGATTCTCTTGTATCGACAGGATACTCAGGCAATAGCAACTGGGGATCGGTCTGGTCAGCCATGGGAGGCATGGGTGAATCACAAAGTTTTTTCCAAAAACTCGGAAACTTAATTGGAAGTTCTGATTCCTACGTTGCCCTATTATGGGCTTCCTTATCTGGTGTTATTGCAGCCATAGCCTTAACGGTCGGCGGAAAAATCATAAAGCTTTTTGATACTATGCATTACATGACTGTGGGATTTAAAACGATGATGCCTGCATTAATCATTCTTACTTTGGCCTGGGCATTAGCGATTACCACCCAAGAATTATATACAGCCAATTATATTACTGGGATGTTGGAAGGAAATGTTAATCCTAGATTTATGCCCGCCATTATTTTTGTCCTCTCTGCCTTTATCGCATTTTCAACAGGATCTTCATGGAGTACAATGGCCATTTTATTCCCTATAGCCATCCCTGCTACTTGGGCCTTATGTATTGGGGCTGGACTAGACCACGCCACTTCATACGAAATATTACTAAATGCAATAGCTACGGTATTAGCTGCTTCCGTTTTAGGAGATCATGTCTCTCCAATTTCGGATACGACCATCTTGAGTTCACTAGCTTCTGACTGTAATCATATAGATCACGTTAGAACACAATTACCATATGCAATGACTGTCGGTGTTGCTGCTTTATTATGTGTGATTATATCCGGATTTTTCCCTTTAGGCTGGATATTTAATTGGGCTTTATTATTACTATTTGTAATAACATTTTACTTTATCATTAATAAGGTAGGTAAATTGCCAACTCATTAATTAGTATTCAAGTAGCGATAACTTTGGCAGAAATAGCTATTTTGTAGAGGCTTCAAACAAGACTATTTCCAACTAACAAACAACAAAAGATGAAAAAGAATAGGAGAAAATTTATTCAAACTGCAGGAGCTGTTGCTGCAGGAAGTTTTTTATTACCCACTTGGGCTTGCCAAAATGGTGATGCAAAAACTGCAGTTGAAGCGACGAAAAAAGCAGCAAAAAAGATAACAAAAGGAAGCTTGGATAAATTTGGTATCCAATTGTATACACTTCGAGACGTCATTACCGAAGATCCAAAGGCTACACTCAAAAGCTTATCTGAGTATGGCTTTAATCAAATCGAAAGTTATGATGGTCCTCAAGGTATTTTTTGGAACATGAAGAATACAGAGTTCAAAAAATACATTAATGATTTAGGTATCAATTTAGCCTCAGCACATGTGAATATCAATGAGAATTTTGAAGAAAAATGTGCTCAAGCTGCAGAGATTGGAATGGAGTATATGATCTGTCCGTATGTTGGTCCTCAAACATCAAAAGACGCTTGGAAGAAAATCACAGATAAATTCAACGATTGTGGAGCCATGTGTAAAAAGCATGGAATCTCATTTGCTTACCATAATCATGCTTATACTTTCAAAGCATTTTCGGGAATGATCCCTCATGATTTTATTATGGAAAATACAGATCCTGACACAGTCAAACAGCAAATGGATATTTATTGGGTAGTCACTGGTGGGGCCGATCCTATTGAATATTTAGAAAAGTACTCTGGAAGATTTACACTTTGTCATGTTAAAGATCGCATGAAAGATGCTGGCGACGAAAGGGAGGCTTCTTGTGACCTAGGAACTGGAATCATTGATTTTCCAAAAATTCTCAAGGTCGCGAAGGACCATGGAATGGAACATTTCATTATGGAACAAGAGCGATACGACAATTCGACGCCTATGAAGAGTGCAAAGGTCGGAGCAGAATATATGAAGGAACTGGTTTTTGCTTAATGGCTGTTTAGCTGTTTGGCTGTTTAGCTTTTTGGCTGTTTAGCTTTTTAGCTTTTTAGCTATTTGGCTTTTTAGCTTTTTGGCTGTTTGGCTGTTTGGGTTTTTGGTGTTTGGCTTTTTAGGTTTTGGCTTATTTTTTCAAGAAACGTAATCCCATATCCAGAGGACCAATTTTTTCAAATAATCTTGTTCATCTTTTTTTACTTTGAGAAAATGTTCTCCAAGGTAAAAACTCCATTTGCCTGCTCCTTTGAAGACGGTCAATTTATGATAGATGATAATGAGTGCATACACTTCACTAGAAATTTGAAAGCGCATCAACATCCCATTTTCATGTAACATAAAATCTAAATCAGGGTAATGAGATCCTTTAGGAAAAAGGCTGTTGATCGAACTGCTTGCCTCAAGAATGGTAAACGAATTCCTTTCTATATCAGATAGATACTCAAATTCATCTTTTTGCAAGCGTGCGCCTAGTTGCCTTTGTATAATGGCATCTTGATCAGTATTAGGATTACTTAAATTAATTAACATTTTTCATGAAGCTTAACGCAACGATTTCTGTTTTTAGGGATACTGTATATATAAGAATACTAAAAGAATTTGTTATAACTGCTGAAGCCTTGCTAATAAAATTTAGCTTGGCTTCTTTTTTATGGCATTTGGATCAAAGCTATTCATAAAAAAGGCAATTTCTGTTAAGCTTTCATTAAAAAATGATAATTAAGAGCTTGGAAACGTTATTTAGTTGTTCATTCGCGATATCTTTATCACATATAAAATCAAACATGAAAAATATCATTTTATTTTTTTGCTTTCTCTTCGTCACTAATGTTGCGATTGTTGCTCAATCATCTCAAGAAGGGGATTACGTTTTTATCGATGTAGAAAATGAAGAAAGACTTAGAGATATTATCATGCAGTTTAATGATTATGTAGTCTATATGGATATCTGGGCTACTTGGTGTGCAGCTTGTATTAACGAGTTTAAGTATAAAAAAGGGCTTGATGAGCATATTAAAAATAAAGATGTCAAATTACTCTATATCGCTATAGATAGACCTGAAAGAAAAGAACAGTGGAAAGAAATGATTGTCAAATATGATCTAAAAGGCTATCACATCTTCGCAAGTACCAATCTAGAGAATCAACTACGGGATGTCTTTGGATACAATCAAGGTACTTTGGATTTCCCCCATTTTACAATTTTTAAAAAGAATAGTGATATCGGTGTTAAAGATGCTATGTGGCCCAATTCAAAACAATCGCTCTATACTCAGATCGATGGTTTTCTAAAATGATGATAATATTCTTTTTATGTTGAAATAAAAAGGACCAAAACTCCCAAGCTATAATCACTACTCATATGCAATAGAGTTAAGCTCTATGTATCCCACTACAGCAATTATTTCAATCGTGGATAATCGGCTCTTCACCTTTACTCTGGCTGAGATGTCTTTGTAAGTAATCCTGATATAAGGCTTCTTTAGCAGCGGATCGCACTTCCGAGACATCCTCAATTAAATTGGCAGAGGCTCTTTGCTTATAAACTTCATAGAGACTTACTGCACAAGCGACAGAAATATTTAAACTCTTTACCATTCCTATTTGAGGAATGAGATAGTTGCCCGTTGTATGCTTTAAGACCTCTTCAGAGATACCATCTTTTTCATTGCCAAAGACGAGAGCCACAGATTGTGTAAAATCAACTTCAGTAAATGGAATCGAATCAGCTGTCATATGTGTTGCCCAAATATGATCGTATTTACTTTTTATATCGGTAAAACATTTATCTGCATCTCTATACAAGTGCACATCCACCCACTTTCTTGATCCAGCTGAAGATTGGTGTCCTAGGTACAAGGTATCTTGAGTAAGTTTATCTTCGGTATATAAAACATATATTTCAGCAATACCGACAGAATCACATGATCGGATCACGGCACTGATATTATGTGGATCATGGACATTTTCTAATACAACTGTAAGATTCAACTGTCGGAATCTCACCAGATCTTCGATCCTTGTTTTTCTGGCATCCGTGAGTCCCATCGCGATTGTTAATTGGCTAGTTGAAATTCAAAATTTTCAAACTCCAAGATCTTTAGACTTTTGTTTTCTTGATAATTGGCAAAATCAAGGTTTTCAGAAGAACCACCATACACCCCTCTCAATTCAAAATTTAGATGCAATAGTGAAGCGTAGTTATCTGGCAAATACTTATAAATCGCTCTTCCATATTTTTGATAAAGTGGAACCAAATACATGATGATATCATGACCTTCATAAGCATCTTCTATAGGATAAGTTCCATAGCGATTCACAAAATGATCATAGAAATTTCTAACATCTGATGTACTTTTATTATGAAATCCTGTGGCACTTATATGAATATTTAAATTCTCAAAGTAATCTTTATCTATCGAACTAAAGTTGCGTAATTGTGGAAATCCATACACTACTACTGATTCTCCATTCTCTCTGGCAATCTGGACTTTTTGTAAAAATGAATACACAAATGCTTCGTCTCGCTTAGAATAATACGGCATTACAAAAACCGTCGTTCTAGAATTTGAAAGAATTGGGTTAATATCAGTTTCTTCTAAAAGTGGTGTATTATCATCAACAACATACTCTTTAAAAGCTGGACTTGACATGGAACCATCAATAATTTTAGAAGCCTCATTGAAGTACTTAAATCTATTTTTTTCTTTCTCAACATTTCTCGCAACTAGATATACTTGATCATGTGTAAAGTGCTTTTTAATATGCTCCGTTAAAGCATAGCAGTGGGTGGGTAAACTGGGGTTAATATTAACAAATCTTGGGTTTGAACTTGTTGTGCTAGTACTTGTTGGCAACCATGGTGAAACTACCGTTACTTCATTCTCTTTACCGAAAGCAGCCGTCGCTTTCAAGTTATTGGAATTGTAAGGACCAATAATTAAGCCTGTACTTTCCATATTGGAATTATCAAGGATACTTCGCACCTTGGCACTTTGCTCTTCTGTATCGTACACATCTAAGAAAACCGTATTACCGGAGTTATTCAACTTATCGATGGCAATCTTTGCTCCTGCATAGAAATGCACAAATCTTTTTGTTTTTGCATCTAAATTACTCGCACCATTAGCTACCCGTGCATTAAGTGGAATCATCAAGGCGATCCTTAATTCTTCGACGATTTCAACAGGAAGTTCTTCAACGACTTCTATCTCTTTCTTTTCTATTGGAGGAAAATTTTCTTCCGGCACTTTAGTCCATTCAACCGTATCAATTTTGATGGTTTCTTTATCGCGCCATTCATAAAGTCCTGTTTCAGGATTATAAACTCTTACCTGACCTTCATGAGAAGGGGTCTTTTTAATACGCTTAGTTGGATCACATGAACTTAAAATAATTAAGCAGAGAAGGAGCCAAAAGAAATTACTCCCATTCAATAGTTGCCGGTGGCTTTGTGCTAATATCATATACTACCCTGTTAACGCCTTTTACTGTATTAATAATTTCATTTGAAATTTCAGCCAACACATCCATAGGCAATCTACTCCAATCTGCTGTCATTCCGTCTGTAGAACTAACGGCTCTTAATGCCACTGTATTTTCATAGGTCCTTTCGTCCCCCATCACACCGACAGATTTTACAGGTAATAGTATTGCCCCTGCTTGCCAAACCTCCTCGTAAAGATTGTGTTTTTTAAGGTAATTAATATAAATATGATCAGCTTTTTGAAGTAAAGCTACTTTAGACTCTGTGATATCTCCTAATATTCTAATAGCTAATCCAGGGCCTGGAAATGGGTGTCTACCCAATATGCTTTGTTTGATCTGCATTTCCTTACCAGCCTTTCGTACTTCATCTTTGAATAAATTTCTCAAAGGTTCAACGATCTTAAGATTTAAGCGCTCTGGCAATCCGCCAACATTATGATGTGACTTTATGGTAGCTGAAGGCCCGTGAACAGAAACTGATTCAATCACATCTGGGTAAATAGTACCCTGCCCTAACCATGCTACACCTGGTATCTTATTGGCTTCAGCTTCAAAAACATCGATGAATGCTTTGCCTATAATTTTTCTTTTCTTCTCTGGGTCAGATACGCCTTTTAAGGCATCATAAAATAGTTGTTTCGCATCGACTCCAGATACATTCAAACCCATTCCATTATAAGACTCAAGTACTTCATCAAATTCTTGATAGCGCAATAATCCATTATCTACAAAGATGCAATGTAACTGATCTCCTATGGCTTCATGAAGTAGCATTGCAGCTACCGTCGAATCGACGCCTCCTGACAAACCCATTACGACCTTATCAGAACCAATTTTTGACTTTAACGCGTCTATACTTTGCTTAACAAATGATTGTGGCGTCCAATTGCATTTGCACCCTGCTAAGTCAACCAAAAAATGTCGAAATAATTCAATCCCCTTCGTGGTATGATACACCTCAGGATGAAATTGAATGCAATAAGTTGGATGATCAAAGCCTTCAGATTTGTAGGCTGCAATTGGAATACTTTCAGTCTTTGCTAACACTTTGAAATTCGTTGGAATTTCTAGGATGCTATCTCCATGGGACATCCAAATCTGCGCATCTTCTTTGAAGCCTTTCAAGAACACATCTTCTTCAAGCATTTCTAGTTTGGCTTTACCGTATTCTCTTTTGTCAGAAGAAGCAACGTTACCGCCCATTTGGCTGGCCACCAATTGTGCACCATAACAAATCCCCAACACAGGTATTTGATGCAAGAATCTTTGAAGGTCCAACTTCAAAGCCTTTTCTTCATTTACAGAGTAAGGACTGCCAGACAAAATAACCGCCTTGAGCCCATCTTCTAATTCAAATTCTTTATTATAAGGAATGATTTCACAATAGATTTCTAACTCGCGAACTCTTCGAGCGATGAGTTGTGTGTATTGTGAGCCGAAATCAAGTATAAGTACTTTCTCTTGCATATTAATCCACAAGGCCTCTGCCTTCTTTCTTTATTTTGCCTTCTTTCTCGTAAAGTTTTAACAATCGATCTAAGATTCCATTGATAAAATCCTTACTCTTAGGCGTAGAATATAATTTAGAAATATCTACGTATTCGTTTAAAGTAACTTTGGTAGGAATGGTGGCGAATTCTGAAAACTCGACCAGTGCCATTTTAATTAATATCATGTCAATGATTGCAACACGATCTGCATCCCAATTTTTTAAAGTAGGCTCAATAATACCTAGCAAATCTTTTTCTTGATCTATAGCCTCTTTCAATAAGGTCTTACCAAAATCTTCTGTTGTCTCTTTGTCGGGATAATATTCTTCATAAAACTTGCCCTCAGCAGGTAAGCTTTTTATCGCTTTTTTCAATGCTCCAATTATCAAAGATTTATCGTCCACCCAATTGGTGAAATGATCTTCCATGATCTCATTATAGTAATCATCTTTTCTACAATGTCTAAACAGCGCTAAAAGTACTTGAACGTTATCTTCTTGAGTTAGGGTTTCTTTTGCAGTGTATGCTTCGTAATCTTCTTCTTTTCTAAAAGTCTTATAAAGTTTTTCTATGAAGCCATCAGGGAGTTTAGAGCTGAATTCAAGATCTTCAAATCTCTTACTTAGGGTTTCATTTGTTTCCAAGCTTTGAATAAGCTCATTATTGTATAGGTCAGCAGTGAAGCTAATGTCTGCCTCAGATTTTATGTGTTTGGACTTGCGTCGCTTTTCCTCACTTTGTGCAGATTTTGTGATCTCTTTAATTACAAATAAATTAAAAAGAAAAAGACGAAAACAGTTTTGAATACCATTTCCATAAATAGCAATCGTTTCCGAAGGATTTAATTCCTCATCTCTACTTAATGCGTAAAGCATTTGCATAACTTTTATGCGA
>CALGNN010000077.1 GCA_937961455.1 uncultured Saprospiraceae bacterium | reverse complement strand
CTTACTCCTGTATCTGGATCCAAGCCTGTAAATTCTCTTACAAAGAATGTATTCAATGGTAATCCATTAGCATGTTTTTGAACAAATGCTCCTGAAGAACCCTGACCGAATAAGTTTCCTGTTAAAATGTCCGGTCCTGTGTAATTTCTTAATTCATTATTTAGGAATGCCATGTTGGTTCCTAAAGTTAAGGTCATGTTGCTGTTTTGAATCAAAAAAGCAGTCAAACCTAATTCAACTCCTGAATTAATAAGTTCGCCATCTATATTTTTCCAAGCTCTAATCGGTGGCCCTGGCTCCTGTACGAAAGGGTCAAGGAGTAAGTTGTTGGTTGTTCTGTTGTAATATTCAACGGTACCAGCTAGTTTGTAATTAAATAAAGCAAAGTCTAGACCGATATTAACCGTAGAAGATTCCTCCCATTGGAGATCAGGATTTCCAATATTTTCTTGTGCAATACCTCCATTTGGCTGTAGGCCAAATCTATCAATGGATGATCCTGCTGGGAACTCTTGATTACCTGTAACTCCCCATCCTGCTCTCAAGGCTAAGTCATCGAAAAAGCCTCCAGATAAAAATGATTCATTGACAAGATTCCATCTGGCCGCAAATGATGGAAATACACCATATCTATTATTATCTCCAAACTTAGTTGATCCATCAGCTCTAACAGTTGCTGTGACATCAAATCTATCACCTATCCCAACTGTTGCTCTGGCAAAAAATGATTGAAGCTCAACGATCGGATCAGCAAATGAGAAAACACTTCTGTTATCATTATTGGTATTTTGAAGTGCGTTGGTAAGATCGAAATCTTCATTTACATCATCAAATCCTCTTCCAGTAAAACCAAAACCTTTAAAATCAAATTTTTGATACTCGTATCCTCCCAACAATCCTAGAGAAATATTGTCACTCACATTTGTATTGTAATTTAAAGTATGCGAATGCAAGTTTGTCAAGAGTCTGTTATTAGAAAGACTACCTGAACCTAAACCTTCGATACCTTCAATATTGATATCTTTTGTGATATAACCTCTAGTGGTTCCTGTACCATAATTAGCAGCAAACCTGTAACGGTAAACTAAATTATCAGTTATGTTCACATAAGGAGAAAATGAAGCAAGTATAGAAGTAGTATTTGCTACTTCATTATGCGCTTTTAAAAGCTGCAAAGGGTTTATGGTAGTTGCTCCAACTAATGGATTATTTAAAGCCGTAGTAAAATCTTCTCCGGTCATAAGAGGAACGGTTGGATTCCATTGCAAGGCTTGTCCAACTAAATTACCTCTAAATCCAGCATTGGTTCCAATAGGAGCAATATCTTCAATAGTATGAGAAGAAATGACAAAGAAGTCTACACCTGCACGATCGTCTAATAAATCATATTGTGCATTTAATGCAGCCGAAAATCTTTCTAGTCCAGACTCTTTAACAATACCATTAATGTTTTGATAACCAGCCGAAAATCTAATACGTGAATTTTCTGTCCCGGACCCAATAGATAAATTATAATTTTGGGTGGAACCTGTTCTTATGATTTCATCAAATGCATCAGTATTAGCACTTCCTGTTTCTGCGGAAAGTCCAAAATCACTAATCGCACTTCTATACTCATCTCCTGTTAAAACATCATATTTTTTCAAAAGAGAACTTGTTCCAAAGTTGGTATTGAAATTTACATCTAGTTTTCCTTCTCTTGCTTTCTTGGTTGTAATCAAGATTACACCATTTGATGCTCTAGAACCATAAATGGCTGCGGAAGATGCATCCTTTAAAACTTCAATTGAAGCGATATCAGCAGGATTTAGAAAGTTTAATGGATTCGAATTTGCTATCGATCCAACACCATCTAGCTGGCCAATGGTAGCTTTTGGCGTTCTTCCATCTAATGGGACTCCGTCAACAACATAGAGTGGATCTGCACCGGCTCTTATAGAGTTATTTCCTCTAATTTTTACTGTTGCCAATCCTCCAGGTTGTCCTGAATTGTTAACCACGTTTACCCCAGCTAATCGACCTTGTAACAGTTGATCTGCAGATACAACGATTCCCTGGTTGAAGTCTTCTTCTTTAAGACTCGCTACAGAACCCGTAATATCTCTTTTCTTGACGGTTCCGTATCCGACTACGACTACATCGTCAAGAAGGGTGCCTGCTGAAAGCGTAAAATCTAAATTGCTACCTGTGATAGCCAATTCTTGTTCGGCAAAACCTGTATATGAAACTACCAAGGTTGTTGCGTCATCTGGCACTGTAAGCGAATATTCGCCATTAAAGTCAGTGACAGTACCTGTAGTGGTACCTTTAACGAATACACTTGCCCCAATCAAGGGTTCATCTGTATCTGAATCTATCACCGAACCTGATACTGTTCTTTGTGCGAATGCGACAGTACCACATAGTAAAAGGCAGGCCAACAAGGAAAATATCCTTTTGCTGCGCACCGAAGTTTGTTTAATCATACTTGTGTGATTTTTGCTTGTGAAAGTGATTTTTAAATCTAATCAGAATTGATGAAAACTTATAGATTATATTTTTGCAAACGATTGCGGGAACGTTTGTTGTTTATAACTTATTTTTGATAAATTGTTATTTCTAAATTTTCTATTCTATGAAAAGAATTACGATTAAGGACATTGCTAAAATGCTGAATATTAGCGCCTCAACGGTATCACGTGCACTAGGAGATCATCCAGATGTAAGTGCTCACACGAAAAAAAGAGTAAAAGAAATTGCACAAAAATTTAAATACAAGCCCAATCTACAAGCAAGATATTTTAGGAATAAACATTCTGGATTGATCGCGATCATTTTACCTCAGATCAATAAATTTTTTTCGGCGGATTTTTTAGAAGGTGTTAATGCGGAATTGTTTGGTTCATCCTATTCCAGCATTTTGTTTCAATCAGGAAATCAGTTGAATCAAGAAAAGCAGTTGATTGATTATTGCCAATCATGGGCAATCGAGGGTCTACTATTATCTGTTTCTGGCCAAACCGCTCAATTAGATCATTTGAATACCTTATATGATTTTGATATTCCAGTAGTCTTGGTTGACCGTGTTATTGATGACAAGAGATTTTCTACCGTAAGGATTGATGATAAAAAAACCAGCATGATAGCTACCGAGCATCTTATAAAAAAAGGGCATCAAAAAATTGTTGGATTTTTTGGCAATCCCAGCTTGCAAATGACCAAGCAAAGGCATGAAGGTTTTATAGCAGCTTTAGATAAATACAACATTAAGCATAATGAAGAAAACTGTCTTTTTTTTACGGAGACAAAGCAATTAGAGATTATTGCTAAGGTCAAAGAATTAGAAAATTATAGTGCTATTTTTTGCATGTCTGATGAATTGCTGGTAGATGTTCATTATGCCATTCAGTCATTATCATGGAGTATTCCAACTGATAAAGCATTAGTAAGTATAAGTGATGGTAATCCTCCCAATTATTTATATCCAAGAATCAGCCACATCAAACATTCAGGTTTTGATGTAGGTAAAACAGCCACACATTTATTATTATCAAAGATCCGTTCTCAAAACCTCAAAGTCGAACATGTGAAAGTTCAAGTAGATATGATTGACGGAGCTTCAACATAAAATTCTTGTACAGATTGTAATCTGCTCTATATAAAATTTGTTAGTTTCAAATTTACTTTACGAACCCTTAAATGTTTCTAATGAGTTTTCAATTAAGTACCATTGATTTAATCATCATGATTTTATATGCAGTAGCCATTATTGCATACGGACTGTATCATGCAAAAAGAAAAAGCTCTGAAGAATATTTTTTGGGTGGAAGAAATTCCACTTGGCCCGTAATTGGCATTTCATTATTTGCAGCAAATATTTCAAGTTCAACGCTCATTGGATTAGCTGGTGCAGCTTATGCACTAAATACACATGTATTTAATTATGAATGGTTTGCCGTGGTGGTATTGATATTTTTCGCCATATTTTTTCTTCCATTTTATTTAAGGTCTAAGGTGTATACGATGCCTGAATTTTTAGAGCGCAGATACAGCGTTCACTCCCGATACTATTTTTCTGGAGTTACGGTTATTGGCAACATCCTAATAGATACCGCAGCATCGTTATATGTGGGTTCACTTATGTTGAAATTAATTTTTCCAGAGGTAAGTCCATCTGTTATTATAATGATTTTAGCTTTAGCAGCGGCAGCTTATACCATTCCTGGTGGCTTGAATTCTGTGATACAGACAGAAGTAGTCCAAGCCATTTTATTAATTATTGGCTCTATTATTTTAACCTGGTTTGCTTTCGATAAAGTTGGCGGTTGGTCAGGTATGATGGAAGGACTCGATGCAAAAAATGCAGCTGGAGAAATTCAATTGACTGCAAAAGAGGCATTAAGTATGGTCCGGCCAACTGATGATCCCTATATGCCTTGGTATGGCTTGATCACAGGAGTGCCTTTGCTAGGATTTTATTTTTGGGCCAATAATCAATTCATGGTTCAAAGAGTTTTAAGCGCTAAGGATCTTAACCACGGAAGATGGGGTGCGCTGTTTGCTGGCTTTTTGAAATTGCCAGTGATATTCTTTATGGTGATCCCAGGTGTTTTGGCTTTGCTATTATATTCCAAACAAGAATTTGCTTATAAATTGGATAATGGTACCATCTGTCAAAATCTCGCAGATTGTCCTGATTACACCTATCTAACTTTATTATTTGATTTATTGCCAACGGGTATTTTAGGATTGGTTGTAGCAGGTTTATTAGCCGCTATGATGTCTTCTTTGTCAGCGACTTTTAATTCAGCCTCTACTTTGATCACTATGGATTTTGTAAATAAAATAAGACCCAATATGACCAGTAAACAATTGGTTAGATCAGGTCAAATTTCCACTTTGATATTAGTAATTCTTGCTTCATTGTGGGCACCACAGATTGGAAAATACGGAGACCTTTTTGAATACTTGCAAGTCGTATTATCTTATATAGCTCCTCCGATTGTTTCTACATTTTTACTGGGTTTATTTTGGAAGCGTGCGAATGCCAGTGGCTCATTTATTTCCCTGCTTGTAGGATTTGCTATGGCCATCTTTTTCCTCTATGGCCAATATCAAGGTATTGAAGATGGCTTTTTAGGTATGCACTTTTTATTGAGGAGTTTTGTATTAATGCTTATTTGTATGGCAGTGCATATTGTTGTGAGCTTGGTTACAGCTAAACCAGATGATTCAAAAATCAGAGATTATACTTGGAGAAGAGAGCTATTCACTTTGGAGACAGAAGAACTGAAATCCTTGCCTTGGTATCAAAATTATAGAATACTTTCTATTTTTCTTTTGATCATCACGGCAGTTATTGTAGGATATTTTTGGTAAAAAGATTCATAAAAAACGGTATTGATGGATTTTGGTTCGTCATCCTTCTGATCAACACCGTTTGCTATGAGGCAGTCTCTTTCGAAAAATGAATTATCATTAGTCTTTCCTGAATTTAAAAATTCAGCTTTACTTCAAGAGATTAGTGAATATGCTTTTATTAAGCGCTATCCTGCAGGATCCCAGTTAGCCGATGATACCAATGAAGAAGCATCTCTTTCCTTATCTCTTTGTCTTTCAGGCATTATTAAAGTTCAAAGAAAACTTCCTAACAAAAAGTACTTGTTTCTTTATAATGTAACAAAAGCAGAATGGTGCAATGTCAGTTTTCTTAATAGTGTTAGTAAAAAGAATCACAATATCTTAGCTACTGCAGACACCGAAGTTTCCATACTCCATGTGCCTAATCATGTAGCAGAAAGATTAAT
Organism: uncultured Saprospiraceae bacterium; assembly: GCA_937961455.1. Lineage (GTDB taxonomy): Bacteria > Bacteroidota > Bacteroidia > Chitinophagales > Saprospiraceae > CALGNN01. Next base: position 19,826 of record CALGNN010000077.1, on the reverse strand, counting down.
GCTTAAATTTCCCGAATGGAGAAATTATTTTTTTCAATCGATTTCTAAGATGTATGAGAATCTCTTGGAGCTTATAGACAAACAAAGTGTAGGCTCTTTAGAAGATAAAATTAAACACTATTTAGAGTATCAAAAAAATTCCCTCAAGACTGCATATCTGAATATCTCTCATCAGTCACTTGCCAATGAACTTAATGTGGCGCGTGAATCAGTATCTAGAAAACTTAAACAACTCGAGGCCTGTGGGTATTTGCGTCTTTCCAGATCGAAAATAATATTAGAATAATTAAATTAAAATGTCACGATTTATAGTGAAAGACCTTATAATTGTGATGACAAAACTACTGACATCTATGAATCATCAAGTCAAGATGATTTTTCAATCAAAATGTAGAAAAGAACAATTTAATCTATTCTTAGATTAAATAATTAACCTCATACCAAATTCACAATTATTTAATTTTTTAAAAACTAGAAAATGAAAATCAAATTTATTGCAATGCTGTTTTTTTGTGCAACATTCTTTAATGCCAATGCGCAACAAGGGACAGCTGCAGGTGGAGCTTTCTTAGGATTGGCAAACTTAACAGGTGACCATTTTACAGATGGCTTTAACATTGGATTAAGCTACGGAATCGAAGGTAAATACTACCTCATGGATAATTTGGCTGTTGGATTAGAAATCTCAAGAAATGGATTGGCTTTTGCAGATTCATCCGCTTTAGTTGGAGCTAATGCATTTGGTTCGCCAGCTATTGTAGCAAAGGGAGAATATTTCTTTGGCTCAGGTAATGTTAGACCCTATGTTGGAGTAGGTATTGGAGGAAATAGAATTTCCACTCCTGAATTTGAGGTGAATGGAGTACCCGTTCTCGCTTATAATAAATTCAACTTACACGTAACACCAAGAGCTGGAGTTATGTTTGGAGGATTTGGAATGGAGTTCGCTTACCATTTGGCAGGTAAAACGCCTGAAGTTCCAGAAAGAGCCTTTTTGAGCGATCAGAAATTTAATTTCTATGATATCAAACTCAAATACATTTATACGCCTGGATTAAACTAAAAAGGACTTAAATAAAATCTAAAAGAGTTATAGGACTTAAGCTTCTATAACTCTTTTTTTGTTAAATTACTTTTCAAGATTTTCCTATTTCAACAAAAGTAATCTTTCCTATGAAATCTATTGACCGGCGTAAATTCATAAAAACTACAAGCTTAACCGGTGCAGCATTAGCTGCGGGTAGTTTGATAAGCTCATGCCATGAAAACGAATCCATTCTTGCCTCCGAAGGCACATACATGGGGGACTTCGCTGCTCCTAAAATTTCAAATATTCGTGCTGCCTTTATAGGTGTGGGCAATAGAGGAGGCGATCACCTAAGCTTTTTGGCAAAGCTCCCTGGAACAGAGGTCGTCGGTATCTCAGATCTTTACGAAGATCATGTAATGAAATGGAAGGCAAAAGCTGAAGAAATTGGTCTTGGAACTAGGCATAATAAAATTGTAGGATATTTTGGTGATGAGCAAAAGTGGAAACTTATGCTAGAAGAGCAAAAGCCTGATGTTGTTTTTATTGCTACCAATTGGAACAACCATGCTCCTATGGCCATTGAGGCAATGAATCAAGGAGCTCATGCTTTTGTAGAAGTACCCATCGCTGTTACGATTGAAGAAATGTGGGATATCGTTAATACCTCCGAAAAAACAAAGAAGCATTGTATGATGTTGGAAAATGTCAATTATGCGAGAGATGAACTCATGTTTTTAAATATGTGTCGACAAGGTCTTATCGGAGAATTACTGCATGCGGAAGCTGCATACATTCACGAATTGAGATGGCAAATGAATGATGAAGAAAGAGGTACGGGATTTTGGCGAACGCATCATTATGCAAAACGAAATGGAAATTTATATCCTACACATGGCTTAGGTCCTGTGGCTCAATATATGAACCTCGGTAGAGGGGACGATACTTTCAAAAGCATTGTTTCATTTTCAACACCTTCAATTGGAAGGGTAGACTATGCAAAGAAAAATTATGCTGCTGACCATAAATGGAATGCACTTGACTTTAAGGGAGGTGATCTCAATACTTCAATTATCAAAACGGATATCGGAAGAACCATCATGATTCAATGGGATGAGACGAGTCCAAGACCCTATTCGAGACATAATTTAATTCAAGGATCAAAAGGGACCTTAGCAGGATTTCCAACTAGGGTAGCTTTAGAAGGAGGAGTTGAAGGTCTAACAGATAATCACCACAGATGGGTGCAGGGCGAAAAACTTGAAGCGCTTTATGAAAAGTATGATCACCCCATGTACAAACGTCTCAATGATAAAACCAAAGATAGTGGACATGGAGGCATGGATGGTATGATGGTTTACAGAATCGTCGAATGCCTACAGAAAGGATTGCCATTAGATCAAAATGTCTATGAAGGCTGTCTATGGTCTGCGGTTGCACCCTTAAGTGAACAGTCAGTTGCAGAAGGAGGAGCCGTTCAAAAGTTTCCAGATTTCACCCGAGGAAATTGGAAAACTACTCAAGCACTAGGCATCATAAGTTGATTAATTTTTATCCAATTCTAAGCCAAGGTTGATGCCTTGCTCAATCGCAGGAACACCCTCATCCATCCACACGGGGATTGGTGCGTCCATAAGATAGTAATCAAAAAATTGTTGCATCCTCTTATTGAAGTCCTTCCTGTTTTGTTTTTTAACAGGCCAATGAGGTTCCCCATTATAGTTGAGCAACCAAGCAGGTTTATTCAATCTGCGCATGGCAACAAAAAACTCAATTCCTTGATACCATGGAACTGCACCGTCTTCATCATTGTGCAAAATTAAGACAGGCGTGTTAATTTTATTTACATTAAAAATGGGAGAATTTTCTAAATATAATTCTGGGTTTTCCCATAAGGTCGCACCAATTCTACTTTGTGTGTGTTCATATTGAAACATTCGACTCATACCACTTCCCCAACGAATGCCGCCATAAGCACTTACCATATTCACCACAGGTGCACCCGATTCTGCGCAGGCAAACATGTCTGTCTTAGTTATAATATGTGCAATCTGATATCCACCCCAACTGTGTCCTTGTATACCGACCTTATCTTTATCAATGAAGCCTTTTGCTATCAATGAGTTGGTGCCAGAGATGACAGCTTCTTCCGCACTTCTTCCAGGATATCCATTGGTGTAATAAATGTCAGGATTGAAAATCACGTAACCTCGACTTGCATAAAAACTATAATTAATCGTTGATCTGTGAGGATAAGGAGCTCGGTGACGATTTAGCCCGTTCGAACTTTTCTCATAAAAATTGACAATCATTGGATACTTTTTTGCCGGAGAAAAACCTTCTGGTTTGACGAGCATTCCTGTGTAAGAATTTCCCTTTTCATCTTTCCAATCATAAAGCTCAATACTTCCCCATGAATACTCTTTTTGCTGAGGATTGGCATCACTGATTTGTTCAGAAAAAGAAAAAGCTGTATCAGTCAAAATTAGATTTGGGAAGGTGTTAAAATCCTCTTCAGTGTATAGAAGATGGCTGTGATCTTTTGCTTTCAAAGGACGCCTCCCCATAGCCATAGGTTTTTCTATAAGGGTACTTAAAGAAGCGTTCTGAATATCTAGATAGGCAAAGCCTTCTTTCTTACTGTCCTCATTAAAAAAGCGGACAAGACTTTTCTTTGAGGCATCAATAAATCGTTCTTCTGGATCTAATCTAACATATCGGTAAGACTGTTTTTGAGCTCTGCTATTCGTTAGCTTTATGGGCTTTCTTGGCTTATTAGGATTTACTTTCCAGATATCATATCTATCATAGACTAAGAAATGTTCATCATTTGCTGTCCATCCCATTGACCCATTAGAGCCTGGATGCATTGGGCGATCATTGATTTCATCATATATAGGTGTATCAATGTGCTTACTCAAATTAATCTGTTTATCTTTTTTAAGATCGTAGGCCATCCAAGTCGTATCGGGCCTGCTATACCAATACACATAATTAGCACCTGGGGAAACTCTTGGAAAGCCATCAATTTTATCTAGTATGCGATTTTTCTTTCCAGAACTAAGATCAATCGTATAGACATCTCTTACATAATTGCCATCCCAACTAAGTGTTTTCATATAGCTTTCTTGGTGTGTGCCAATGGCTGTAGTAGCATTGCCTTCATCACCTACGAAAACTTGATCAATATGCAAATCAGCTAATTGATGATTTGCATTAGTTGCAATGTTATACACGGCGAGGTATGACTTTTCTTTATCTCTTTTTGCTTCTACTTCTTGTTGTGTGTAAAGTCGATGATCTTTATAATTCCAAATTTCTACCTGCACCTCGTCCTCAGCTAAAAGATTGGTATCCTTAATCATAGGTTTTGGTGCCATACCATAAAAAAGTTTGCCACCATTCTTTGAAAAATAGGGTGTACGATGTTCGGATACCTTCCAACCATCTTGCAAGTTTTTAGTCGGCCCAGCAATTAATTTTGCTTGGGGAAGTCTTGGGTTCCAATAATATAATTCATGTGGCCGTACCTTGGTTTTTGTAGTGTCAGCGTCCATAAGATATGCTGCCTGAGATGCATCTTCAGAGAGATGTAAAGCGCTATATTCCGCCTTGCCTTTGTGCACGGTGTATAATCTTCTATTGGCAATGTTATAGTAGAAAAGTCCCTCCTTATTTTCTGCTCCTCCTTTTTTGTGCAGTAAGATGTATGGAGCTTTTTCTGCCAAGCTAAAAGTCTCCACATATGAAATGGTATCTTCTAAGGTACTGGCTAAATCTCTAATAATGAGATGGTATCCATTCTTATCCCCTTGTGGTTTTGTCTTTTTTTCTTCGGCAAGGATATCAGGTTCAATTTTTTCATCTTCTAGCATATAACAGAGATGGCCACCCCATTTCTCTCCAAGGCTGAATTTTTTAAGATTGGGAATTTTTAATAATTTTTGGGCTGCAAGATTATAGATCGTCAAAGTATCTAAAGGCATGTCATCAGTTTTGGTTTTCTTTCTTTTTAAGGCTTTGCGTTCTTCTTCTGCCAAAACTGTTTTAAAAACTACATGTTCTCCTGCCTTATCAAGGATGGGGTTTTGTACATTATTAAAACGAAGGGATTTCTTAGATTCAGCATTATACACGACTAATGTTTTGTCACCTTCATGAGGCTCTAAGACATAAATGATCCACTGTCCATTATCAGAGATTTGGACATTTCGAATGGTATTCCAAATAGCAAAGTCTTCATGATCTAATTGTTTTTTTATCGCAGTTTTGGCTGCTGTACTTTTCGCCTTTTGAGCGAATAGAGAAAGTGGAAAAAGCGCAAGGCTAAGAACAAAAATTAATAATTTCATAAATAAGTATTAAGATCCAATGAAGAACTAAGGAGCCTGAATGTGTATCTTTGGATTAAAATACGAAAATGTTTATGAATATAGCATTGATCGCACATGACGGGAAAAAAGCAGAATTGGTATCCTTTGTGCTCCAACACAAGGACTATCTAGAGGTGCATAATCTTTTTACCACAAAGACCACAGGGAAGCATGTCGAAGAGGCTGGATTCAAAGTAAATAAGTTGATGAGTGGTCCCCAAGGTGGAGATGCTCAAATCGCAGCACTAGTGGCAACTGGTGAAATGCAAATTGTTATATTTTTTAGGGACCCTTTGGATAAACATCCGCATGAACCTGATGTTCAAATGTTGATGCGCTTATGCGATGTGCATAATATTCCGCTGGCTACGAATCCTGCGGCAGCTAAGATGATTCTAAAAGGTATGACAAAATAAATGACTAATGAAGATTACAAGGCGATTGCTTCAAGTTTGCCAAAGCAACCTGGAGTCTACCAGTATATGGGCGAAGATGGAAGCATCCTTTATGTAGGGAAAGCCAAAAATCTTAAAAACAGAATCGCCTCTTACTTCGGGGAGAAAAAGCATAGCTCATATAAGACTAGGGTGATGGTAAAGAATGCTGATCATCTAACTTATACCATAGTTGAATCGGAACAAGATGCCTTACTTCTTGAAAATACGCTAATAAAAAAATATCAACCAAGGTATAATGTCATGCTTAAAGATGATAAATCTTATACCTACATTACCATCAAGAAAGAACGCTTTCCAAGGGTATTCATTACAAGAAGAGTGATCAAGGATGGCTCCAATTATTTTGGACCTTATACCTCTAAATGGCGCATCAGTCAAATCCTTGAAATCATCAAAAATTTGTTTCCTCTTAGGACATGTAATTATGATCTAAAGCAAAGTAATATTGAAAAAGGGAAATTTAAAGTTTGCTTAGAATACCATATCAAAAACTGCATTGGTCCCTGTGTTGGATATGAATCAGAAGAGGATTACAATGTGCGAATCACCATGATAAAACATATCCTCAGAGGAAATTTTGGAATGGTAAAAACGCACTTAAAGACACAAATGAAACTGCATGCTGAGGCGCTAGAATTTGAGAAAGCTGAAGTCTTCAAAAACAAATTACTCCTCTTCGAAGATTACCAAAGCAAGTCAACTGTCGTAAGTACTCAAATTAAAGATGTCGACGTAGTATCATTTGACGAAATGGATAAGATGGCTTATGTAAATTATCTGAAAGTAATCAATGGGGCCATCATCAATGCTTATACTTTAGAGATGAAAAAAAATCTCAATGATGACAAGGAAGCCTTATTGAGTTTTGCTACTACCACATTACGAGAAAAGTACAATAGCATCTCTCCAGAGATCATCGTGCCTTTTCATTTTCCAATGGCGGATGAAAATATTAGGCAGTACATTCCAACAAGAGGGGATAAGAAAAAGCTGCTAGAGCTCTCTCAAAAGAATGTTACCTATTTTAAAATGCAGAAGAAAAAAGATGCCATCAACAAGTCCAACAAAATGGGACATACTGAACGTATCTTAAAAACCCTACAATCAGATTTGCAAATGAAAGATGTGCCCTTGCACATTGAGTGTTTTGACAATTCAAATTTGCAAGGATCGCATCCAGTAGCATCATGTGTAGTATTTAGAAATGCAAAACCTGCGAAAAAGGATTACAGACATTTCAATATTAAGACTGTAGTAGGTGCAAATGATTTTGCTTCCATGGAGGAAGTGGTGCATAGGAGATATCGAAGGATGTTGGATGAGGGACAAGAATTGCCTCAATTAATTATTATTGATGGTGGTAAGGGTCAATTGAGTAGCTCTGTAAAAAGCCTAAAAGTTTTGGGCATAGAAGATAAAGTTGTCATCATAGGCATCGCAAAAAGATTGGAAGAAATCTTTTTCCCAGATGATCCCATTCCAGTTTATATCAATAAAAAATCTGAGTCCTTAAAACTTATCCAGCAATTAAGAAATGAGGCGCACCGATTTGCTGTCACCTTCCATAGAACAAAACGATCAGAAAATTTTACGAAATCAGAGCTTACCGATATTCCGGGAATCGGTGAAAAAACTGCAGCCAAATTATTAAAAGAATTTGGATCTGTTAAAAGAATAAAAGAGAGCAATCCTGAAAATCTAATCGCTATTATAGGTGCCAAGAATACTGAAAAATTATTATCATACTTTAAGGTGGATAAAAACGATTGAGAGCTAATTATTGATTGTTGGGTAAGCTTTTTATTGAGTTCAATTTAATTCATAAAAAAGCTTGATGTACTCGTATTATTTTAAGTGTTCAAATCGAAATAATATGAGAATTGTATGCTTATTTCTTTTTATACAATTGGTGCAATTTGACATCTTTAGTCAAGGATGTTTGCCAGACGGATTTACATTTACTACTCAAGCAGAGATAGACTCATTCACAAATTTATACCCCGATTGTACAGAGATCATTGGGGATGTCAATATTGAAGATTCTGTCATAAACCTAGAAGGGTTATCTCAAATTGAACGTATACATGGAGATTTAGACATTCGAAGGACGGTACATCTAAAGCAATTGAAAGGATTGTCAAAATTGAAAACTGTCGAAGGAGATGTTGAAATTGGGGATAATGATTCACTTTTATTAATTACAGGATTTGATAGCTTGTTCCAAGTAGGTGGAATTATAATTGTTTATGATAATTACTTGCTAGAAGAAATGGATGCTTTCAATAATCTTGATACAATAGGAGACTACATAGAAATTGGAGATAATACATCCATGAAATTACTAGATGGCTTTAATGCCCTCAAAGAAATTCCAGGTCAACTTCAAATTGAAGGGAATTTGTTGTTAGATAGTATATTGGCATTTAAAAGCTTAGAAGAAATTGGAGGAAGATTGGTTTTAGATAAAAATGGAATTAAAGACTTTGTTGGATTAAGCCAAGTCAGAAGGGTAGGTGGCACGCTAAGAATAAATTTCAATCATTCTTTGACAAATATTCATCCATTGGATAGTTTGAAATTTGTTGGTGTAGATCTCCGCATATTTAATAATGAAATATTATCAGATTGTGCCGTTAAATTAATTTGTACCCAATTTGAAATTCTAGGGGACATCGACATATTCAATAATGCAGATGGATGTATGGATTTAACTCAGATTCTAGAAGCTTGCATGGTGGTGTTTCCACCTAATAATTCAAAGGATATTAAGCTTAATGATTATCGCATATACCCGAATCCAGCTTCTTCTAAAATATTCATTGAAAACATCTCTGAGAATGACAGAAAAGAACTTACAATTAGTATTTATAATATAATGGGAATAAAAATTCGAGAGCAGACACTTGATCCTAATGAGTCATTTGATGTTTCATTTATGAAAAATGGTTATTACTATTTTCTCATTTCTGAAAATGTACTTTATGAAAAATTACATCTTTCCAAACTTTACATTCAACATTAATTCTTATTTAAAAAGATTCTGTGCTGGCTAGGATTGCAGAATCTGCCAAGTCTTTAAGTTCTGTATGATAAGCAGCTCCATCTTTTCTTGCTAAAACCCGTCCATTGGTGTCCAAAAATAGTAAGGTGGGATAGGCATAAACTTGAAAAAGCATGGCAAGTTCAGGACCATTATTTTTCTCTGCATCAATTTTCACATTGACAAATTTATCATTGAAAAAATCGCCCAATGCTTTATCAGAAAAGACATCTTCATCCATCAGTTTACATGGCAAGCACCAGTCTGTCATAACATCTACAAAAACCAATTTCCCTTCCTTCTTAGCTTGTTCTAAGCTTGAAGTCAAATTTGCATTTTTTACAAATTTAAATCCAATAGGTTCTGGTGTGTTGGGTCGTACTACCTTCTTCTTTGAGGCGCAAGAAATACACAAACAAACTAGACAAAGCATCAATAAACCTTGAATCTTCATAATGTTATTTTTTTTACTAACGCGAAATTCATGCCAACATATTATAAAAACATTTAATATGTATTAGGATTGAATTTCTCTAATAATTTCATAGCGTCTTCTGACAGCACCAGCCATAAGACTACTGATTATAAACCCTTCTTTACCATCTAGGATTCCCAATTCAAACACATAGTGTTTTAAGAAACGAAATGCTGGTTTTAGATGCATGTGAAAGAAGCCTACTTTAACGGTTTTTTTAACATAATCCTTAGCTGACCACTGTGCATATCGTTCTAATTTTTCTTTATAATGGTCTATGTTTTTAAAGGAGTCATGATCAATTTTATGCTGTAATTGTCCAACACTCCCATTAGTTTCAATTTCTGCATGTACATGTAAATCTTGATATCGACATGCACTTTTTTTGAATAGTCGAATGACTCTGTCGTTGCCCCAAATGTAGTTCAACTTTTTACCCATGAAATAATTTTGTCTAAAAATCCAGAAGGCAGAATGCTTTGTATCCCTTTTCAATTCTTCTTGAATTTCCATTCGCAATTCAGAGGTGCACCTTTCATCAGCATCCAATAAAAATATCCATTCGTGCTTTGCTTGAGGAATGGTCCAGTTTTTTTGACTTGCGGAGTTTTTGTATTCATGCTCTAGCCATTTGATCTGCTTATTGCTAAGAGCGATGGATTTAGTTTGATCTGTACTAAAAGAATCTACAACAATAATTTCATCCGCCCATAATACACTATCGATGGCTCCTTGGATATTTTCTTCCTCATTGAAGCAAGGTATGATGGCAGTGATTTTTTTCATTCAATTATGATTCAGCTCCATAGGCGATGAAAAATGGATTCAATAAATTTTCTTTATTGTACCGAAGGGCTTGCTTTGTGTCTTGGTCAATTACACTTCCTCCTGCTTCTTGCAATATGATATGCGCAGCTGCAGTGTCCCATTCCATGGTCGGAGCCAATCTTGGATATACATCTGCATCTCCGCTAGCGATACTCAAAAATTTTAATGAACTTCCTTTAGCTATTAATTCTGGACTTTCTAAGCCATCTACAAAAGCCTGAGTATCATCGTTCAAATGGCTTCTTGAGCAAACCACCTTCAATCCAGTATCTTTCATCGTGAAGTTGTTGCTTTGGATTTGTTTTTCTTCACCATTGATCCAAGAGAATGCACCTTTGCCTTTGGCTGCATAGTACATTTCATCAAGGACTGGAATATAAACGATACCTAATATTACTTCTCCATTTTCAATCAGTGCAATGTTGACAGTAAATTCTCCATTCCTCTTGATAAATTCTTTAGTCCCATCCAAAGGGTCAACCATCCAACATCTTTCATAGTTTTTTCTCACCTCATAGTCCAATAATTTATTTTCTTCAGAGATGATTGGATATTTCTGATCTAAATTCTCCAGCCCTTTACAAATAATATCATTGGCTTTTTTGTCAGCAATGGTTAAGGGAGATTCGTCGTTTTTGGATTCTATTTGAAAATCTTCGGTGCCATAGATTTCTAAAATTGCCTGTCCCGCATCCTTCGCAATTTTTTTTAGTCCTTCAATAAAAATGCTTGGTTCCATAAAATGTATAATTTAAATAATGTTTCTTTGATCTGTAATTGAATGCAAAAATGGAAAAAATTTTGGTTACTGGTGGTCTTGGTTATATAGGAAGTCACACAATTGTAGATTTAATCGAAAATGGCTTTGAAATATTATGCCTAGATAGTGAGGTGAATGCTGATGTTTCAGTGATAAATGGCATTGAAGAAATCACAGGTGTAAAGATTGCATATGATAAAGTGGATCTTAAAAACAAGCAAGAAACACAGCAATATTTTGAAGAAAATCAAGATATCAAATCAATCATTCATTTCGCAGCATTAAAATCTGTTGGGGAATCGGTTGAACAACCTCTTCGATATTATGAAAATAATGTTCATGGTTTGATACATGTCTTGCAAGCTGTAAAGAAATATAAAATTCCGCATTTTATTTTTTCTTCTTCTTGTACTGTCTATGGTGAACCAGATTCCCTTCCTGTTACAGAAGATTCTGTGCAGAAAAAAAGCACCTCTCCCTATGGTATTTCTAAGCAAATGTGCGAGGATATCATTATTGACTTCTATAAAAATGAAACACAACTTCAAGCAGTACTTTTAAGATATTTTAATCCTGCTGGAGCACATGAATCTGCATTAATCGGCGAGTCTCCGCGCAATAAGGCACAAAGTCTAGTACCTATTATTACAGAAACCGCTATTGGAAAAAGAAACAAGCTTTTTATTCATGGCAGCGATTATCCAACTAGGGATGGTACTTGCATAAGAGACTACATTCATGTAATGGATTTGGCAAACGCTCATACAAAAGCACTTGAAAAAATAATCAAAACCAAAGATGAGAAAAACGTATTCTTCTATAATTTAGGAATTGGAGAAGGCGTCACGGTCTTAGAAGCTATTCAAAGTTTCGAAGTAGTCAATAATCTTAAATTAAACTACGAATTAGGTCCAAGGCGACAAGGAGATACTGTGGCTATTTATTCAAATTATGAGAAAGCTGAAAATGAATTAAACTGGAAACCCCAAAGAGGCATATCAGAGATCATGAAAAGCGCGTGGCTTTGGGAACAAAAAAGGTCGAAAAATGAAAACGAATAGTATTTATATTGTATTAATATCATGTCTGTTTTTATCACAGATCAATGCTCAAGAAAATTATTTCCAGCAAAAAGTTGATTATCGAATTGAATGTGAATTAGATGATATCAATCATCGCTTAGCATCCAAAATGGATATAAGTTATACCAACAATTCCCCTGATGAATTGAGTTTTATTTATTTCCACATTTGGCCCAATGCATACAAGAATAATGAAACTGCTTTAAGCAAGCAGTTTGTAGACAGGGGCGAAGACAAACTTTATTTTGCTGAGGATGAAGACTTAGGTTATATCGAAAATCTTGATTTTAAATTGGATGGTAAAAGCCTAGAATGGAAATATGATCCAATGCATCAAGATATTGTCATCGTTAGCTTAAATGAAGCTTTAAAGCCAGGTAAGACGATCGAACTAAAGATTCCCTTTGATTTAAAAATTCCCGCTTCTTTTTCCCGATTGGGTCATGTAGAAACTTCATACCAAATGACCCAATGGTATCCCAAGCCTGCAGTTTACGATCACAAAGGATGGCACCCAATGCCTTATTTGAATAGTGGAGAGTTTTATTCAGAATTTGGAAATTTTGAAGTGCAAATCACACTCCCTAAAAATTATTTAGTTGCAGCCACGGGAACATTGCAAGAAGCAGATGAAAAAGCATGGCTATTAGAAGAAATAGAAAAATCAAATAAAATTTTAGAAGCAGGGACTGATGACATTTCTGAAGATTTTCCCGCCTCAGCAAAAAAAATGAAGACCATTAGCTTCAAAGCGAAGGATGTACATGACTTTGCATGGTTTGCTGACAAGCGTTTTCTTGTGCAAAAAGGATCTGTTACCTTATCCAATAATGATGAGATAGATACTTGGGCTTTTTTCACTGGTCATGAAGCAGATCTCTGGGTAAGAGCGGTTGAATATTTAAATAATTCTGTAGCCTTTCTTTCTGAGACGGTAGGCAACTATCCATGGCCTCATGCTACAGCGGTCCAGTCTGCATTATCAGCAGGAGGTGGTATGGAGTATCCCATGATTACCGTTATTGCAAGTTCTGGAAATGCAGAGTCTCTAGATCAAGTCATCGAACATGAAGTTGGACATAATTGGTTTTACGGCATTCTTGCTTTCAATGAAAGAGATCATGCCTGGATGGACGAGGGCATCAATTCCTATTATGAGCAAAGATACATGGTCAAATATTATCAGAAAGAAATGCCTGATATGCTTCCAGATTTTATCATGAGTCGAACCAATTTAGGCTTGACAGAATTGGCTTACCTGCTGCAGTCAAGAAGAGCCAAAGAACAGATAGCCAATACAAGCTCAAACGATTTGAGCGAAATTAACTACTTTCTTGCCGCATACATGAAGCCTGCATTGGTATTCAAACATTTAGAATCTTATTGGGGTACAGCTAAATTTGATAAATATATGCAAGCCTTTTATGAGGCATGGAAATTCAAACATCCTTATCCAGAAGACCTTTCTTCTTTTTTAGAAAATATCAGTGGTGAAAATCTTGATTGGGTTTTTAAGGATTTATTAAACAGCACAAAAAAAATTGACTACTCCATTAAAAGAGCGCATGTAGAATCAGATAATATAGGTCTTGATGTAGTCAACCTTGGAGAAATAGCTGCTCCACTTTGTATTGCAGCCTATAAAGATGAGGTATTGCAATTCACGAAATGGTATGATGGCTTTACAGGCAAAAGGCATTTAGATTTCCCAAAAGGTGATTACGATAATTATATCATAGATCCAGAATTTAAAACACTTGAATACAATAGAAAAAATAACAATCTAAAATCAAAGGCTGTTTTCAAAACGGGTGATCCCATTAAGATGAGTTTTCTTACAGGCTCTGAAATGAGCGATAAGCAAAATATTTATTACCTCCCTTTACTGAGTGTAAATAATTATGATAAGTTGATGCTTGGACTATCTCTTCATAATTATGGAGTGCCGCAAACCGCTTTTCGATTTGCTTTGAATCCCATGTTTGGATTTGGTTCAAATCAACTTGTGGGAATGGGAGATTTACAATTGGATATACCCTTGCAAGGAACTGTGAGAATGATAAGTCTTGGCCTTGGGACAAAAAGATTTTCATACAATTATTCTCAAGTTTATGACTTTCACGATCACTTTGTCAAACTAGCACCTCGTCTAGAAATAAAATTCAAAAAGAAAGATGCAGTTAGATCTCCGAGTCAAAAAATCCTCATAAGATCAGTTAATATATTTCAAGATTATGGAGTAGGTATTAATATTGATACAAGAGAATTTGAACGACAACAACGAAATTATTTTGTCAATCAGTTGAATTACAACATTAAGAAAAAAACAGCCTTGAGTAAATACGAAGGAAATGTCAGCTTCGAACAAGGGAGGGGATTTACTAAGTTTTTTGGTAGTTTCAAACAATCCTATGTTTTGAATAAAAAAGGTGGAGGTTTTAGCTGGCGATTCTTCGGAGGAACTATGCTGAGCCTTGATAAAACAAAACTGGAATTAAGTCCATTTTTCAGAGTAAATGGCATCCCCGGAACAGGCAATATTCAAAGAGATTATCTTTATGATGAATATTTATTGGGAAGATCTGATACAAGGGATTTTAGTTCTCAGCAAATTTTTGATAGGGACGGTTATTTAAAAACCCTAGCCAATGTTGGAAGTTCAGAATCATGGATGCTAGGTATTGGTTTGAAAGGAAGCATTCGCAAAAGAATTCCTATTAGACCTTACATTGATTTTGTCATCTACCCTGACACATTTAGTGAAAATATCAATTTAGTATACAGCGGTGGTTTGTCTCTTAGCTTGATTAAGAATGTCTTTGAAGTAAATTTCCCCTTATTAGAAAGTCAATTGCTTAGAGATAGTCCTATATATCAGACGGATCGAACAAGCTATTTTAGTAAGGTAAGTTTTTTAATAAATCTAAGGCAAGCAGATCCATTGCGATTATTAGATGAAGTCGAAGGATTTTAATTATTCATATTTTAAAAGCGAAGCATTTTGTTTGCTTAAATACTTTGCAGCAGTCATTTTTATTTCATCAACACTGATTTTACCATAATAAGCTAATTCCGTATTGATTAAATCCGCATCTCCTAGCCATTCATAGTAGGCAAGATTCATAGATCTGTTGAGTAGATTGGTTTCAGAAAATGCATAAGTATTTTCAATGCCATTGATGGCCTTTTCTAATTGTTTCTCTGTAATGCCATTTTGAATGAAATTATCAATAGCAAGAAACAGTTTGTCAATGAAGCTATCTATGTTTTGATCTTGCATCATTTTACCTTCAATTACAAAAAGGCCAGGATCTTTTGAGCCTGTCAAATAACAATCAATCATACTTAGGATATTTTCCTCCTTGATGAATTTTTGATACAAATCTGAAGACCTCGAACCTGCAAGTAAATCACTAAATATATCTAGAACGTAAAATTCTTTTGCTGTGCGATCTGGTATATGAAAGGATAAATAAAACGCCTTGGTATCTATTTTTGATTGTTCGGCATGAACACGCATTTCTGATTGTTTGGCTTCTACAGTAAGGTTCCTTTGGTAGGTGCTTTTTTTAGTGATCGGTTCGAATAGATTTTTAATTTCTTTCAAACAAGCTGCTTTATCAATATTGCCACCCAAGACGAGAATGGCTCTATCGGGAGTGTAATGTTTGTCATAGAATGCCAATGCATCAGCATGACTGATCTTCGATATGTGCGCTTCATTTAAACCAATGGTAGGCCAACGGTAAGGATGAGTTTGATATGCCAAGCCGTTTATTAAGTGCCAGACATCCCCAAATGGGACATTGACACAGTTCTCTTTATACTCTTCAATGACTACTTTTTTTTGAATGTTTAAATTTTTCTTGCTCAGATTCAAGTCTTGCATCCTATCCGCTTCCAAGTGTAAAGCCGTGGATAGATTGCTGGCAGGAATTAAGCAATAGTAGTTGGTCATATCAGGATTGGTAAATGCATTATTTTCTGCACCAGCCATTTGCATAGGTGTATCAAAGTCAGGAGTTTCCTTTGTTCCGCTAAACATCAAATGTTCGAATAGATGTGCCGTTCCTGTTTTTTCAGGATCGTCATCTTTTGAGCCTACATCATAAATTAAACTGAGTGCTGCTAAGGGCGTTGCCTTGTCTTCATGAAGTAAGACGCGCATCCCATTTTTTAATACATGCCGATCAAATTCAATCATCTACAAAAATTAGGATGCAAATATAGTATTTAGCTTTTTAGCATTTTGCATTTGCCAAAATCTCAATTCTATTAAGAAATACAAATCTGTTTTAAGTTTAATTGGTACTACTATATTCTAGAGATTTTTTCATTTACACACCAATCTAAAGAAAGCACTCATCTATCATATTGATAATCCATTACAAACAAATAAAAGCATAAATTATGAATACCTATAAAAGCCCAAACTGGGATCGATTCAGAGGAGAAACCTTAAAGATTGGATTGATCATTTCTCTTGCTTTCGTTTTATTTGCTTTTAATTATACCACATATGAAACTCCAGTTGAAGAAATAAAGTTTGAATATTTGAAAGAGCTTGAAGAAGAAATTCCTGTGCGAACCACTGATTTTCCAAAACCACCACCTCCTCCTGTAGTTACAGAAATTCCCGAAATAATTGTTCCTGATCCACCACCTCCTCCAGCTGATGTTGTACTTGTCTCAAAAGAAAGTGATACAAAAGAAGAACCTATAACAACTAGAGAAGAACCTGTAAATGTCCCAGTTGAAATTAAACCACCACCAACTCCCAAACCAAAACCAGCGCCCATAGTGATACCAGTTGCTAAAGAACCCGAATCAGATGAACCATTAATTTTTGCAGACTATATGCCTTTATTTGGAGATTGCAATTATGGTCAAGATGAAAAATCTGATACAAAAAATTGCTCTGATAAAGCCTTGCTAAGTTACTTCGCGAATAAGCTAAAGTATCCAAGGGTGGCAGTTGAAAATGGAATTGAAGGCAAAGTCTTTGTCGAGTTTCATATAGATAAAGATGGTAACATTAAGGACGCAATCATTCGAAGAGGAATCGGAGGAGGTTGTGAACAAGAAGTTCTTAGGGTCATCAAGGGCATGCCAAAATGGAAAGCGGGTAAACATAATGGAAGACCTGTGTCCGTTAAATTCACCATGCCTGTCGTATTTGAGTTAAATAATTAGCTGGGCAAAAGTTGAAAGAGGGGCAGCTAAAAGCTATAGGCAATTGCTTATCTTGAGCCTATGAAACCTGATTTCAAAAATATCCCTTTAGATCTGTCTCTTAGATCCACTACTCAAGAGCATGAGGGTCATATGCTGACAGCGGAAGGGATTAAGATTGAAAAAACGCAGAAGCCCAATAATTTTTTGTCTGGGCAAGTCTCTGGTTTGCCGCCCTTTACTCGAGGTCCTTATAGCTCCATGTATTTAGGTAAGCCTTGGACGATTAGACAATATGCAGGTTTTTCAACAGCAAAAGAGAGCAATGAATTTTATAGAAAAAATTTAGCTCAAGGTCAAAAAGGATTATCTGTAGCATTTGATCTGCCCACACATAGAGGTTATGACTCGGATCATGAAAGGGTGAAAGGAGATGTGGGTAAGGCAGGAGTTGCCATCGATTCAGTAGAGGATATGAAAATTCTTTTTGATCAGATTCCTCTGGATAAGATGTCAGTTTCTATGACGATGAATGGGGCAGTGATTCCAATCATGGCTTTTTACATTGTAGCTGCCGAAGAGCAAGGGGTATCTCCAGAATTGTTAAAAGGTACGATTCAAAATGATATTCTTAAGGAGTTTATGGTCAGGAATACCTACATCTATCCACCTGCTGCTTCGATGAGAATTATCGCAGATATTTTTCAGTACTGTTCGAGTCACATGCCTAAGTTTAATTCTATTTCAGTAAGCGGATATCACATGCACGAAGCTGGAGCTCCAGCTGATATGGAATTGGCATTCACCATCGCAGATGGCTTGGCCTATATTGAGGAGGGTTTGAAAGTGGGTTTGTCGATAGATGATTTTGCTCCACGGATTAGTTTCTTTTGGGGTATTGGGATGAACTTTTTTATGGAGATCGCAAAGCTTAGGGCGGGAAGAAAATTGTGGGCAGAAGAGATTCAGAAGTATGAACCAAAGAATCCTAAATCACTCATGCTAAGAACCCATTGTCAAACCTCAGGATGGAGTCTTACAGAGCAAGATCCTTATAATAATATTTGCCGAACCACGGTCGAAGCTATGGCTGCTGTATTTGGTGGAACACAATCGCTCCATACCAATGCATTGGATGAAGCCATGGCCTTACCATCAGAATACTCCGCTAAGATTGCCAGAGATACGCAAAAATTCATCATGGCCGAAACAGACATTATTAAAGCCATAGACCCGATGGGTGGTTCTTATTACATCGAATATCTAACAGAGTCATTATATCAAAAAGCGAAGGCCCAATTAAAAGAGATTGCAGCAATGGGCGGAATGAGAGCGGCTATTGAAGCCAACTATCCCAACGCAAAAATAGAAGAGGCTGCTGCAATCAAACAAGCCCGTATTGATAATCAAACAGAAAAAATAATTGGGGTAAACCTATATAAAGAAACGGAAAGTAAAAAAATGGATTTACTGGAAGTGGATAATACGGAAGTTCGCGAAGATCAAATTAGAAAATTAAAGCTTCTAAGAAAAAATAGAGATGAAAAAGCGCTATTGGCTAGTTTAGAAAATTTAACTAACATTGCTGAAACAGGTGAAGGAAATCTGTTAGCTGCTGCTGTTGATGCCGCAAAAGCAAGAGCAAGTCTAGGAGAAATTTCTATGGCCATGGAAAAAATATTCGGCAGACACAAAGCTAGAGCAAAAACCATTAAAGGCGTTTACGCTAGAGAAATGCAGAGCAACGAAGATTATATAGCAACTAGAAAACTTTCAGACCAGTTTGCTAAATTGGAAGGTAGAAGGGCGCGAATCATGGTAGCCAAATTGGGCCAGGATGGTCACGACAGAGGGGCAAAAATAATTGCATCAAGTTTTGCCGATTTAGGTTTTGACGTAGATGTAGGTCCTTTGTTTCAAACACCACAAGAGGCGTCTAGACAAGCTGCAGAAAACGATGTTCATATCATCGGAATCTCTACTTTAGCAGGTGCCCACAAAACCCTAGTGCCAGAAGTTGTCGATGCTTTAAAGGAATTGGGAAGGCAAGATATTATGGTCGTTGCTGGAGGAGTCATTCCAGAGCAAGATTATGACTATCTATTTGAAAGAGGGGTCATTGCGGTATTTGGACCTGGAACCAACATCGCCTTTGCAGCAGGAAGTCTATTAAAACTTTTGATAGAAAGTCGTAGGTAAATAGTGAAACTACTGTATGTGGTTAAAAATCAATTTTATTGTACTTTTTATATTGTATAATTTGCCTTTGGGCAATTCGCAAATAACAATATCTATTGATACAGAATATCAAAGGTTTGAAAGATTTTTTTTCTATGCTATTGATAATGGGATGTTTGCCCTCGATACAGACTACAGAGATAGAAATTCTAATTTCTCATATGGCTTAAAGACAGGCAAAAGAATTAAATTTAAAAATCACACAACGATTCATTTTCAATTAGGAATAAATTATCACAATAGATATTTAACTAAGAGACATTTCCTTCCAGGAAATATTACCAAAGCGTCTGACAATATAATATTCAATGGGGCATTTTTTAATTGTGGAGTTTCTTATGGTTATATTTTTAACTCAATTGGAATTATTACA